>NZ_JAUBVJ010000033.1:0-77087 GCF_036702785.1 Microcoleus sp. AR_TQ3_B6
GAAGGAACTGAAACAGGTACATTCACAATCTCGAATCCTTCTAGCGGTATTGTTCTGGGAACTGCGACAACAGGTGAAGTGACAATTACCGAGTCAGACTGCATCTGCGATGACATTGACTATCCCAACTTAAACCAACCGAATACGGTTGAAAACACCATAATCGGTGCCTCGACAATTCAAAGAGGCACTGCCAAAAACGATGAATTTCTAGGCAGCAACAGCGGCAACATATTCGATGGTAGAGCGGGGGATGACAACTTATATGGTGGAGACCTTAGCGACATCCTTAACGGCAACAAAGGCAAGGATTTTATCAGCGGTGGTAACGGTGAAGACATCCTATTGGGAGAGGCAAATAATGACATTATTCTGGGCAACTTGGGTGAGGATTTAATCTGGGGAGGTAAAGGCAATGACTCCCTAAGTGGTGGCGAAGGTAATGACCTGATTCTGGGTGAGGGAAATAATGACTTCATCGATGGTGGCATGGATAATGACACCTTAAAAGGAGGCCAAGGTGACGACATTATGCTTGGTAGTCAAGGTGACGACTACCTGTATGGAAACCAGGGTTCGGATACTATCTGCGGCGGTGAAGGTAATGATTTAATCAGTGGTGAGGAAGCAGCAGATATTCTGGGCGGGTGTGAAGGAAATGATACTCTGTACGGAGGCGAAAACAACGATAGTCTCACTGGTGGTCAAGGTGATGATATTCTTTACCCAGAATTGGGCAATGATATTTTAACTGGCGGTAGCGGTAATGATATCTTTGTCTTAAATTCAGGTCAAGGATTTGATGTTATTGCAGATTTTACCCTGGGTCAAGATTTGATAGGATTAAGCTCGGGTTTGAGCTTTGGTCAGTTAGAAATAACTCAAAATACTCAGGGAACTATTATCAAGAATATCTTGACAGGTGAGGAGTTAGGTCTGATGATAGGAGTGAGTGCCAGTGCGATTACCTCGGCTAATTTTCTGTTGATTTAGGGAAAAATCAAAAGTACGATCGCCCATACGCTCCCAAAGGACGATCGTACTTCAACCAATTTTAAAAGGTTTAGCAAAAATTTAACGATTATATCATGTCCGATCGATCGCCCATAATACAATTGCCGGGGCGGGTTTTTGAGATTGTCCGTTTTTGACAAATATTATTGGTGAACCCCCCCCTACAGGAATCAGGGTAATCGACCGGACACGATATTATTCATACTTGCGGCCGCGCCACTGCGTAGGCTGATTGAAAGCAGAAATGAGAATTCGCAAAAACGCTAACGGATCGGCTAAAGGTGACAGCCAAAACAGCCATTTACCCGATGCCCCAGTTGTATCGTAGGAAGGTGCGATCGCCAAACACAAAGCCTCACGCACCGCCACCAAAAATACATTCAATCCCAACAGCCAAAAGTGTGGGAATACACCAACAGACGGCAGCGAACCAAACAGCAAATAGCACAATACAATCGGTACGGGCAAACCTTGAACCGCCAGCAACAGCCACAAATCGCCCCAGATTTGAGCGCTAGAAGCAGCATCTTTCAAATCGAGCGATCGACCCCATTCATTCCAAGTCTCGATCGCCCCCTCATACATCCGCACCTGCAACACCTTAGCCCCATCCAAAAATGCCACCTTAAAGCCTTTAGCAGCCGCATAGCGAGCCAAAGTCACATCATCGCAAAACGAACCCCTCGCGACCTCATAGCCCCCCAATGCCACCAAAACCTCGCGCCTGCACAAAAAACACTGACCGTTCGCCATCACCCGTTCCGGTACATCCCCGCCTGTGCCCGTGGGCCCGAAGCGATAAACCAAAGTCATTAACAAAGCAGGTTGCAGCCACAACTCCCCCGGATACTTGAGGATAAACTGCGGCGACAGCGAAATCAAATCGTAATTTCCAGCCGCCGCCGTCTTCAGCAAACTCGCAATCAAACCCGGATGCGGCACAGTATCCGCATCTATCCCCACAATCCACTCGCACTTCTGGGAACTTGCCAAAAAACCCGTGTGCAAAGCCCAGGGACGCCCTACCCAACCCGCCGGCAGCGGATCGTCGTTAATCAAGCGAAACCTGGGGTCTTTTTGTGCTGCTGCTTTGACTAAATCTCCGGTTCCGTCTACCGAATAGCTGTCAACCACGATTGCTTCTCGGAGTTCGTAACTTTGGCGGCTCAATCCTTCCAAACAAGGCGAAATTCGATCGGCTTCGTTCAAAGTCGGTACTACCGCAGTACAAGCACCCAACATATCCAGCGTCGGCGAATCCGGTTCTAGGGGCGGGATGCGCGATGGGCCTTTAATCAAACGCGACATCAGAATTGCGGCGGCGGGGAATTGCAGCAGCAGGAGTGCGACAGGGATGATACTTGTCAGGGGTTGGGAGAACAGGTGAGGGGCAATCGGGAAAACCATACTATTGAATAATTACGGTTGACTGTTGACTGTTGACTGTTGACTGTTAACAGTGAGTGAACAGTCAACCGTGAACTCGAATTTACTATTGCGATGCTAACGGATTTGATATGACTTACTGGATATGGGTTGGGAGCTTATTTACAGTTCATTTTTTGTAACTGGTATCAATTTAAAAAATTTAATAAAATTTTGACCTCAAACATATTACAGGAATTGGGCATGAAAAAATCGGCGCTGAAAAACCCGGTTTCTACAAGAAACCGGGTTGTTAAACTAGCTCAAAATTTAGTGTAAATTTTTGCTAAATCAGCCGGGGTTGCTCGATCGCGACTTACTTGCGCAAAACGCCCACGGGCTGAGGTGGTATTTGGGCCGTGACAGCAGATGTCTCCAAAGACGGCATTGTTTCTGTTACGTAACCTGCAGGGGGTTTAGCGATCCAGCTTAACGCGATCGCCGGAACTACACCCAGAAGCACAGCTAGCGATGTCGGGAACCAGAACCGAGAATCCAAGGAAGTTACAGTGATAATTGCTCCGAAAGCAAAGTTTACCAAATAAACAATTAAGGGCAAAGCCAATTCCGATCGCTCTAATCGAATCGGCCTTTTTCTCCAGAGGAAAGCTGCGGAGGACATAAATAGCGCCCCCGTACCCATCCACCCAGCCAAATTGCGGTAAGGCATCCCAAAGAAAGCCCCAAGTTCCTCAAACTCCCAAAAAGGCACAGAAGTTTGACTCATCGCCGGATCTAATACAAAATCCCAAGCTGTTAGCAGCAAAGCACCAAGGGCAATCGCCGCTATTTGGCGGACCCAGTTGAGTTCACCTTTACCGCCAGCTACTCCCGCGCGCGCAATTACATAGGAAACCAGTCCCAGATAAAACCACGAGAGGGGAATTGTAAACGGCACCAGCCCTGCAATTTTGTAACCCAAACCGCTCAAATAGTGGTAGTTGCCGAAGGGAAAACCCGTACTCGTTCCCAACAACTCGCTACTCAAGGACAAAAACACAGAAGGCAGTAAAAAACCCAGAGTTGCACCTAAACCCAACGTCCGCAAGGAATAGAGACCAACCGCTGCAGCACCAAAGATGATATAAACTACTCCACCCCCAGCCATCCCCCACTGGAATAGAGTTTGCCCTGCAGGTGGCAAACTCATCACCAATTCGGGACGGGGTAAAATCAGCAGCAACCCTGCCAATCCAAAAGCCATTGACAAGACGTGGGCAATTAGGCAAAAGCGCTCAGCAATCAAAAGTTGCTTCATGGGACTCCTCGAAAAAATATTAGATGCAGAAAGCACTCCCTAACAGTTTACAAATCTTTAACAAAAAACGAACACGAACTCGCGATCGGCATTTTTCCCAAACTTACACCCAGGCCCGAGAAACCCGGTTTCTGACTTACTACCTCGTTGCTAAACCGCTGATTTTTCTAAGAAACCCGGTTTTTTGGCGAGGGATTTGTTCCCTGGCGTGCCGAATGGCGAATCCCATTTTTCACGCCTGATATCATGGACGGTTACACCGTCCGTGATTTTGACGGTTGACGGTTGACGCCGTGAACAGTCAACCGTCAACCGTCAACTCGGATTTGATATGACTTCTATCCGTGATATCCGTTACACGCCTCCGTTACCTCTGCTAGATAACTAAATCCTTCTGCCTTGTGCCTTCAAATCAATTACTGCCAATTGCCCACTAGCACGAAAGGTGCCCAAAAATACGGATTCTGATACTCTCGCTTTTTCAGCAGCGTTAATTGAGCGTTGCGGAGGGCTTCAGCTTTGCTGGTTTGAGAAGAAGCAAGCTGCTTGTAAAACTCAGCCATAAAGATAGCTGTAGATTCGTCGTTGACTTGCCAAAGGGTGGCGGCGGTGCTGCGGGCACCGGATCGAATGGCGGCCCCGGCCAAACCCAACGCCGCGCGGTTATCGCCCGAAGCAGTTTCGCAAGCACTCAAAACCAAAAGTTCGATCGCCTGTTGTCTCTCACCACTGCGGGATCGCAGCAGTTGATCGAACTCCTTAACATTGACTTTCTGGTCCCAAGTCACAATAAAAGTATCGGCCGCATTCGAGCTAAACTGACCGTGAGTTGCCAAATGGACGATCGGGTAAGACACCGCTTTAATTAGCTCGTGCAACCGCCCGCTGACAAACTCTTCATTCAGCAGCGAACTCCCCGGCATCTCGGCTGCTATTTGTTCAACTTCCTGCTTCACCCCCGGCAAAGCCGAGAAGCCTTGACGCGCTTCCGACAGGGCAGCGGTGAGCACTCTTAACTTGACTTTGCTCAGCGGTTTCGGTGCCAGCAATTGCAATCCCGGCGCCAAAGCAAGACTGTATTTTTCTACCAAAAACTTTTCACCGTCGTGCAGCACCGCCATCGGCAGATTGCGCAAGTAACCGTCGAGCACAAATACCAGAGTTTTAATCCCGCTGGCGGTCAAATCCGCCTCTGCAGGGCGGATTAACCAGTCATAAACCTGTTCGACGGGTTGCCTCCTGTCGCGAGGGAAAGCAGCAGGTCTGATGACATTTTTGGCGCGTCTGAAGGCAGTTTCCAACTCGGCTTGAGGCTTCACAGTAGTGTAGCGGCGCAGGGGTTTGCCGGGAATTGACAAAATTACCTCCAAACGATCGCTCAAAATGATCGGATAAATCACCGCCGCTGTAGGATCGATGTCCTCTATCGACGTGGGTTTAGCATCAGCGCAAGCATCCCGAAAAAAGTTGTCCAATTCCGCCAACTGCAAAGATTCCACCGTTTGGCGCGCCAGTTTCAACTTAGCTTGACTGGGAGATTCCTCTTGCAAAAGCAGCCCGACTAATTCGCGATAAACCGGTTCGGCACTTTCCCGAAACGAAAATTGCACTTCGGGATTGACTGTCACTAAATCGCCCCGCAGAGAAGACAGTACATTCACAGCTTGAGTATATTGAGCGATCGCCTCTTCTGTATTCCCCTGAGCTTGGACAATCCGTCCAAGTTGCCACAGCAATTGGTAAGCAATATCGGGAGATTGAAAAGCCGGTGCTAAACTCAAAGCCTGAAGTGTGACTGTTTCCGCTTTCTGATACTGCTTTTGAATTTCCGATAGTTTGCCTTTAGCTGCCAGAATATAAGCTTGTATTCGTTTGTCGCCCAAACTGTTTGCTTGTTCCAGAGAGCGATCGAGCATTGTCTCAATCTCGCTTAAACTCAATGTTTTCGCAGGCGACTGAGCTAATTTCATCAAGCTTTGAGCTAAATTAATTTGAGCGTAAAGTCCGACGCGATTCGACCCAAATTGAGCGGCTTGAGGTTTGAGGGAACGCCAAAAAACCGTTGCCTCCGACCAATCTTTGCGATCGATCAACAAACTCAATTGGTTTAACTTCGCCTGAATTTGTAGGAGCGATCGATCCGGTATCCCCTGGGCAGATCGAGCATAATAGTCTAGGGCCGAGCGTTCCAAAGTAGCCCGCTGTTTGGGTGTCAAACCCGGTTTATTACTTTGAGCCCGTACCGTATTGCCCAGATTGAGATAAATTGCAGCCTCCTCTTGCCGCAGACCTAATTTTTGAGCGGCTGCCAGTCCCGCTGATAGCAACTCCTCGGATCGTTCCAGCTGTCCCAAAACCCGCAGCACCCGCCCTAAAGCATGAATTGCCTGGATTTGTTCGAGGGAAATCAGCCCATTTTTCAAAGTTTCCAAACCCGCTGTCGAAACTTCGCAAGTTTGGTTTTCCAGCTTGAAAGAAGCTAACAGAATTTTGCAAGCTCTGGGGTAAAGTCCGAGAGCTTCCCAAGCCCGACTTTGATTAATTTGAACTTGAAAAAGTTGGGTTTTGCGATCGATTTGCTCTAAAATTTTAGCGCTTAAGTGAAAGTTATCGATCGCATCTTGAGTCTGCCCCCGTTCGAGTTGCAAGCGTCCTTGAATGTTGAGAGTTTCAGCCAAAATCCGCTGCTGTTCGGGAGTTTTGGCTTGTGTTCGCACAGCCGACAAACTCGAATTTACAGCTTTTTCTGCTTCTTCCCAAAGTGCCAATTGCCCGTAGGTTGCAGCTAAATTGCTCAAAGCTGTGGCGCGAGCGAGATTTTCGCCTTTTGCCTCAAACGCCGCCGCCGCTTGCTGCAACAGCGGTACAGCTTCGGAAAAACGTTCCTCTTGGTAAAGAGTTCGAGCTTGTCGGACAAGCTGCACCTCTGGTGCTGGATTAACCTGAGCAACTCCGGGAGGAATCGCAACCGATAGCAGACAGGAAATCACAAATAACAAAATTATTTGTCGGAGCGATCGGGTAAATTTCATATAGAATTCAAGCACTTGTAATTTATATCTGATTGAGCACCCCCGATCGACGCGTGTGGGAGCGCGTCGGAGCACCCATATTTATCGCCGTTTATCCACGTTAATCAGCGATTAAAAAATTTCTTGTTAGCGTGGCACACAAAGAGAACTCGGTCGAGGATGGCGATCGTCAGCAGTATTACCCGGATTGTATGCAACAAGCGTAACTTCCCCTTGAGCATTCACCAGCCAACCGCGAGCAGCAACAAATTCCCGATCCCGAATTTCCCCTTCTTCCTTATTCCCTCTCTCGCTGACATCCCTTACATCCCGTACATTGTTTGTTGCCGAACTTCCTGCCTCTTCCACCCACGTCCACGGCGTTCCAGCGTTGCTGAGGGTATCATCAGGACGTGGTGGCACTCCTCCTTTGCCAGTGACGGTAAATGCGCTCTCGGTCCCTTTCGTGCAGGGATTTGCCGCAATTAAAGCAGCCGGAGCGACAATATTTTGCGGCAGTTCCACTAAACCTTGAGCGGGATTGACGCCGGAAGCACTAAATGTAACAGTACCTTGCAAAGCTGGGCCCCTAGTTTGGGAAATAGCGGCGATGTCGCTGCTGGGAAGCTCAGATGTAGGACTTACTTGTAAAGTTGCAAATTGATCGTCCGTCAGCCCCAACCTGTTTTTGACCTGTTCGCGGCTCGCTGCTGCAAAGCCCAAGATATTCGGGACATTGACATTAACGCGGCCGCCCGCAGCGCTCTTGGCGTTGGCCGTGATGTCGCTATTGTTTCGCCCCACTAGGATATCGCTGTTGAGGGTGATATTGCCCCCTTCGGCAGCACCCGCATCGGTGGTAATTCGGCTGTTGTCGCGCAATTGGATTTCTCGCGATCGCAAGTTAATATTACCCCCGATACCCGATACACTCGTGCCGTCAATGATGCCTCGGCTGTTAAGGGCGATCGAATTGGCGACAACATTGACGCTGCCAGCCGCCCCGGTTCCATAACTCTTGACGCTAACCAGTGCGCCGTCTCGGACAATCAATCGGCCCGTCGTAATGCTCAAGCTTCCCGCCGCACCAGATGCAGGTTCTAGCCCGACAAAAGTCTGGGTAGGCAAACCTCCGGAACCTGTGACAATGGCTGTGGGATACATACCGTCTCTGGTAGTTCCGGCTATTTCCACAGATTCCGAAGCCGTGACAGTCACATTTCCCCCAGCTTCCGGACCCAGAGTTGAGGCTAGGATAGCTCCTCCGTCTCGGACAATCAACCGTCTGGTGTTCAACGTCACATCCCCGCCTTTGCCGCTCCCAACCGTTCCCGCAGCGATCGCACTTGGGGAAGCACTCGATCCCCCTGCAGGGCTGATCGCGAACACCGAGTCTTTTGCATTGATGGTGATATTTCCGCCGGGTCCCCCCCCAATCAGCCTTCCTGCTAGGTACAGCCCGCTCGAAGAATAGATCCTACCCCCTGCTTCTAGGCGCAGGGAGCGGGTGTTAATTTCGATGTTTCCTGCCCTTCCCGTGCCGCCAATACTGTTAGTGACTAGAGTCGTATTCAGGGGGCTATCCGATCGTTGTCTCGCCACTATTACCGACTCAGAAGCTGTCACGAGCAGATTTCCGCTGTTCCCGGCACCAAAAGTCGAGGGCGAGACGACGGATCCGTCGGTGACACTCAGTTGACCGGTTTCGATAGCGATACTGCCTGCATTTGCGGTGTTAAAAGTTGTGGTGAACAGCCCGGAGCCGTTGATTTCTACCGATTCAGAGGCTCTTATTGTCACGCCGCCGCCCCCTCCCGTACCGTAGGTGGGGTTGAGTATTGCCCCTCCGTCTCGGATAGTTAATCGTTTGGTGTCGAGGGCGATCTCCCCGCCCTTGCCGGCCCCTACGGTTCCGGTAGAGATGCCGCTTTGGCGCTCGGCTACATCTGGCGGCGTTAGTGCTGCACCAGGATCGAGAATCCGTCGCCGAAAGTCTTCAAATCCTGTTCCCTTGAGTTCTATATTCTCGGCGGTTCGGATCGATATCGGGCCTCCGGCTCCGGTGCCGCTAGTGCCGGAGGCGACAAAGGCTCGATCTAAAAGGCTAAACCGTGCTGCTTCAATATTTATGCCGCGGCCGTCCAGGCTTCCGAAGGTATCGGATACTAGCCTCGAGCCATCGCGCAATGTCACGTTTCCGGACCGCAGTGCGATCGCGCCTCCCCCCGGTCCGCTAGCTATCACGGTGGATAAACCTGATAATTCTATCTTGCCAAAATTGGCAACATTTGTATAGTCTAAACCTAATCCTATGGGCGTGATTTTGAAGCTTACAAAACCCGGACTCGCCACACTTCCTAATTGAATGTTCCCACTAAAAGCGCTAGCAAAACCATTATTAAAGATTACATCTCCTCCTACCAGTGCTAAGGTTTGACCTGGAGTAACTGCTAAACCCACGGGAGTTGTTGTGCGTTCAATAACTTGGCTGATACTGGAAGCGTTGACAATGGCGCCGGGAGTTTCTCTAAACATTAACCCCACAGGAATATTAATCGCTAACAATGGTACTGTTTGCGGGTTGGCGCTGCTAAATTCAAAGCCATTATTAAAGACAACCCCCGATGCACTGGAACCGACAAATGAACCGCGCAAATCTAACTGTGCGTTCGGCCAAAATATAATCCCTTTTGGGTTAATTAAAAACAAGTTACTGTTTCCCAAAACTCCCAGAATTCCTAAAATATTAGAAGGGTTGCCACCCGTAACTCGGGCGAAGATGTTGGCAATTCCGCTGGGATTTTCAAAATAGGCTCCGCGCCCGCCCTTGATGTTGAATTCGCCAAAACTGTGAAAGAGGTTAACGCCGCGAATTGCGCCGCCAGTGATTCTATCTGAGGGTAAGTTGTTGATAGTATCGGCAACTGTTCGCGAACTTTCCGCGCCTAAGCTATTATCTGGGATAATTTGACCGATGGCCGGGAAAGGAAACAGCAGTAAGAAGGCAAAAAATATGGCCGCAGATTGGCGGGGCATTTTTTAAGTTTGGTTAATTTATTATTAGTAAAAGAGCCCGGGATTAGCTAAAACCTGAAGAGTACCTATTGAGGTACGCAAACACCCGTCGCTTTCGGACTGCGAATATATGCACCAACACCTGAATTATACACTACCAGCGTTACTTGTCCTCGATCGTCCATTACCCAGCCTAGAGCGGGAATAATTAGGGCTTGCTGAATAATCGATCGCTTTCCCAATAACAGGAGCGAGCAATATATTCAAGCTCGATTAAATATAAGTTTTTCTTTCGTTAACCTCCTCCACATATAACCGGAGACTATTGTCAACTCAAAAACAGGTGTTGCTTTCCCCGATCGAGATAAAAACACACAAAAAACCAGGCGCAACCAGGTGGAAAGGTTTATGACTAAAAAAGTGATAGCAATAGCTGTTTGTGAAGTATTATCAAGTTGTGCCATAATGCGATCGAGACTAAATCTGCGTTTGCCTTGCCCAAACTTTTAAGCAGCTTGTAATTTTCCGTTTGTGTCGGGAAGCGGTCACTCCCTTATCTGAGGAAAAAATAGCAACTCATTCCCAAGCCCACAATTGTCACGAAGGACTTTACCCACTTGGGCGGTAACTTTTGAGCATAGAGAGAACCTAGGTAGCTACCAGCAATGTTTCCTACGATCACAGGGAGAGCTTGAGGCCAAGCTACCACTCCCGCAAATACAAAAGTAATCGCTGCAAAACTGTAGATACAAGTCATCAGTAGCATTTTCAAAGCGTTGATTTTGTGAACATTTTGAATACCAATCAGCCTTAACGTTGCTAATAATACAAAAGTGATACCTAGTCCCGAAAATCCTCCATAAATAGCAATAACAAACTGAATAATTGCTAGTCGAAACCAGAACTGCCACAAATCTTGTGTCAATGCCACAGGAGTAATTTCATCTTGAGGATAAATTAGATCGCCGAAAGCAAAAATAAGAGTGGCAATTAACAGTATATAGGGTACAAGCCGATCGAATATAGGTGTGGGGATATGTAGCAATAGTATTGCTCCCAAAGCTCCTCCCAAAACGCTAGAGCCACCAAGAGTCCAAGATAATCGCTGCTGAGTCAGTAGATTTTGGCGACAGGCAACAGTACCAGCAATCCATCCGGGAAAAGAAACAATTGTGCCCGTGGCGTTTGCATTAATGGAAGGTAAACCTGCCAGCATGAGTGAGGGAAAGATTAATATACCACCACCACCAGCAATTGAATTCAAAACCCCAGCAATCCCACCCATGAATAAGAGAAAGACCGCTTGCATAAAAGTTACATCTACCAATTTTTTTCCTCGCTTGAAAGCTATACTGGCTGCTTTGGTTTCAGGGACATACCGTGTTCCTTGCACAATAAGAATTTAGTTATTATTATCCGATGACAACAAAACTATTTTTTTGCCGTCAATAATGATACC
Source organism: Microcoleus sp. AR_TQ3_B6 (assembly GCF_036702785.1). Taxonomy (NCBI): domain Bacteria; kingdom Bacillati; phylum Cyanobacteriota; class Cyanophyceae; order Oscillatoriales; family Microcoleaceae; genus Microcoleus; species Microcoleus sp. AR_TQ3_B6. The sequence continues at coordinate 11,183 of NZ_JAUBVJ010000033.1, forward strand.
AAATCTTAGTTAACGCTCTCTACTTTGCTCGCATTATGGGCAATAACTAGGACTCTAGCTCAATTCTCCGGTTAAAGAGGCTGTAAAAAATAGAAGGGTGTACATCAACATATTTGACTACGAGAATACTCAGCCAAACATTATACACGCACATGGTAAAACTAGTTGCAATCGCAGCTCCAACTATTCCGAATATAGGAATAGCAACCACGTTTATGAGTAAATTGAGCAACGCACTACAGCCAAAAACGACAACTGATTTGTTCTGATGCCCCGTCATTACCATCAAGTTACCAACAGATCCAGACAAGGCGTTAACCAACTGACCAAAAATGAGAATCTTCAGCGACCAACTCGCAGCAGTAAAGCCAGGGCCGAAAATACTCAGCACCGGCTTGGAAAAGACAGTCAAACCTAATGCCAGAAGAATCGAAGGCCAAAAAATCCAAAGCGTTACGCGGGAGACAACTTTCTGTAAACCCTGCATATCTCCTTTAGCATATAGGGTAGCAAATACGGGAGATGCGACCATATTCACCACCTGTAAGCTAGAACTCACCCACATGGCAGTTCTCACAGCCGCACTGTACATCCCAGAGGCATCCGGCCCGATCAGAGAACCAACCATGAGGATATCCAGACGGTTCAAAAGAATGAAGAACGACTGCTGGAGAATCAAAACCAAGCTAATTCCCAACCACTGCTTATAGGCGTAAACTGGGGTAGTAAGTTCAATCTCTCTGTCAATCTTCTCCCAAAGCAACCACAACTGAAGCAGACAAACAGAAGCCAGCAGTATTGTTGCAACCTCAATCATTGGCAAGCTGCTGAGAGAATGATTCGCATCAAACAATAGAAACCCACCGCAAAGAAGTAAGATAGGCCAGATAATTTTGGATGGAGCGTAAGCTAATGTAATATCACCCATAGCTCTAGCTGTTTCCAACTGCAACTCCATTAAAGCCTGGAGCGGTACTAACACCATCCCAATTAGCAACGGTGTTGCATAGGTAAAGCTGTAAAAAGAATTCAGCACGCAGATAAAAGCTGCTGCAAACCAACTTAATAAGACACCGGCTAATACCGTTAACAGTTGGCTCCCGCGCACAATGCCGCGTAAATGTCCCCAGTCTTCTTTCACACGGTATTCTGAAAGCAAGCGCAACACCGTGTTCGGCAATCCTAAACCTGCTGGAATCCCCAGAAGTAATGACCAAGAGATGACATATTCATAGATGCCGTACTCCCTTATGCCCATCCATTGGGCAAGGAAGACTTGAACCAGGTACATTAGAACTAACCCAACGCCTTGTATTGTTAGAGCGGTTAAAGCATCCTTAGCTAGGACATCTATATGGTCTTGTATAGGAGTGTCTTGACTGCTGTTTTGGATTTTAGAGAGCGACGGTTGAATCATAAAAAAGGATTCAGAATGCAGAATACTCTACCCATCAAGAGATAGAGTTTTAATAATCAAAAATATTGAGTCCTAGTAAAGCGTCAAGGTAAATGTGAGGGGTGAATCGTAAGAGAATTATCCCTTCCCTTGTCCTCTTCTCAACCCGTCAATTTAAGGTTAATAGACTACTAGCTTCGCTTACCAGAGGCGAGTTTTTGACCCACTAAGTAGGCTTTTTTCTAACTTTTGTAAAAATGGTCATATGGGGAGTTATTTTACTGAAGACGATGCCTTTGATTGGTTCAATTACTGTAGTCTATTTACCTGAAACTCTATGTAACTCCAGGCTTTCGTACAGTTCAGCTAACCACTTGCTTGCCATCTCTCTAACTGCCTCGGAACTTTGTTTTTGCTTTGCGTCACTATCATTGACAAAAACTCTCTTGTTAGTTTGGTCTTTTGAGTAAAGCTGCGACTGGTCACGCATACGGTTTTTTTCATTCGAGGACAAGCTGAGTTGAAAAAAATCTAACAGGGAAGACCATGCTGCTTCTGGTAGCTGTTTATAATTCAACATCAAAGCATTGCGATCTGCCATTTGGAGCGCGGTTTGGCAAAAACTTGCCAGAACCCTCGCACAGTATTCCTCAGAACTCATCTGTTCGATTTCTTCTGCACCAAAACCCGTTATGCTTTCAGATATCCGAGGAGTGCTTTTAAGCTCTGTCCATATAGGATCGTCTGTGATGCTCTTGCTCTTGAGATCCATCCACTCCGCAGGAGCTTTAAGCACCGAAACCATGACTTCAATGGGGTCGCGATAAACGAACACCCACTTGACATTTGGGAAGGCCTTTTTGATTAGGTAAAGTTTACGGATATTCCAACTTTTGAATTTGATAAAGTAGTTCGTTTCCGACTCACGGCGTTTTTGCCCTAAAGCACTAATCAGCAGTCGTAACCACTTGATGATTTCTGCTTCGGACATTCCCAGCACATCTGCTGCCAGAACTGAATTCATGGGAGCGGGTTCCGAGATTACAAGATTCTGAGGTAACGCGGACAGGCTTTTAGATACTAAGGTCGAGCCACACTTTGACATATGAAAAATGAATCCTGTTGGTTCCAAGCCAGGACTGATTTCATGTAAATCGGCAAGTGCATCTAGCTGTGTTTGAAACCGTAAACGGCTAGGGTTTTCACGAAGACAACGCGCTATCGTTTGATTAAAAAACGGATCGGAGAAAACTATATTACTCAGATCGCACCATTGTACTAATGGATGAGGTGTCTTTAAATGAATTAGAGTGGGTGTTAAGCCAACAAGTTGCTCCATTTCCCTGCATTTACTCCTGAGATAAGCGTTCAAACTTGTTTAGCAATTTTCCAGTTTCTGTGTGGGAAATCTCAGCTAAATCCTCTGTAGGGGATGAGACTACTTCAACGTGCAGAAAAGATGCCACCTCATCGAGAACAGTTCCAATTGGTTGGTCTCGATCGCATTGCGTAACAACATATGCAACTGCATAGCTGTTAAACTTCTCAGAAGGCAAATAAACCCGATCGCCAACTTGATACAATTGAGCAAATCCTCGCACAGATGGATGTCTACTAATAGTATCAACTCCCTTTACGACAGAGAGATAACCAGCTTTTGGTGGAAGCAAAGACCTCGTCCCAGCATTAAAAACCGCCTCCTGAAGATATTCGTCTTTAGTAAATGGGTTTTGTCCTTGGATTACCTGCATGATGCAATCATATGGGTTCAAGGCAGGATTTGAGAGCGGAATGAGATGGGAATTAATACATTCACCTCCCAACCTACCGCCAATCTCAAGAATTTTAGGCTGACCGTCAACGACCATCAAATCGACATGGAATCCACACCAATTAATCCCCATCAAGTGAACCGCTTGTTTCGCCATCTCGAGTATACTGCGTTGAGTTTCAACGGGCAGTAAAGATGGAGTAATATTTTGGTACTGAATTGGAATGGCAAAGTCATTCTCCTTGTCAATAATAGCCATGACGATCGGTTTACCGTCTGCAACTATACCAGCAACAGAATGTTCACTACCTATAAGTTCTTGCTCAACAATAAACTCATGTTGATAAAAGCCATAAGTAGGATCGTTCTCTGGTCGAACAGTTTGATAAAAGTTAGCCACTTGTTGTTCGGCTTCTTGAGAAGAGCGGATTTTAAAAATACCACGTCCAAAAGAAGAACCAGCAGGCTTCAAAACACAGGGAAAGCCAACTTTTTCAATAGCATCCCAAATGCTGTTTTCTCGATTCACAATCACAAAAACTGGATTTGCCTGAGGCAGATGCTGCTCAAGAATCCGGCGGGTATTTGCTTTATTGCGAACGTTATGTACAACCTCTGGGGATGTTCCAGGTAAACCCAATGCATTGGACAATCTTGATACAAGAGCGACAGATGGGTCCGTCCATCCGATCACACCTTTGATTTGCAAATCATGCTGTTTAATATATGACAAAATATCGTCAAAAGCTTTATTCTCCTCAATGAGTGATGTTTGGATAAGATGTGTTAGCTCATAAGAAGCATATTCTGCAACAGACGTATCTGCCAGAACAATATCAAAAGCGTTCTTGCGTGCAGCATTGATCTCTGCATCCCTTTCAAGGACAAGAGAGCGTGTTCCAACGTACAGAATGTACTTTTGAGTCATTATTATTTTTGGAGATTGATAATTAATTTTTACTGACAAATTCAGTTATTGTCATGGCAGACCACAGGTAAACGGCATCAAATGGATCAGCCTACGTTTAATTTTCTCCACCTACTTATCTCGCAAAAACTAGGCGGGTATTCCGGCAGCTTGATAAAGTTCGTGGATAATCATTGTGTATGCCTTTGCCACAGGTATATGTCGCAAGCCCATTTCGCATTCAGGACGGCGAGCCTCATTCCAGAAGCGGATATTCCCCAAATAGCCAAAGGGCATTCGGATACCGCTTTGTACCCCTGAGATGGCGTGAGGCTGATTGTTGATCGTACTATCGGCATCGAAAGCAGCATTGAAAATTAGGTTGAGTCCGTTGATGGAAGTCTGCTTTCCAGCAGAAACAGCACCTTGATTATAAACCCACAAGCGACTTTGATAACGCTTTGCCGCTGATTGGAGCAAACTAAGTTCTTCAGTATCCAGTGAAGCAGGAGCTACACCCTCTAACTTGATTTTCTGCTCAATCCGAATACTGGCTTGGCGTTCGCGTAAGACCGCTAAACGGTGGGAATCACCATCATGCAGTGCATCTTCTAAATCTTCAGGTCGGCGCTGCCAAATATACTGTGGAGCTTTATTTGCCTCCACCGGAATCATTATCAAATTACTGGGCTTGATTTTGACAGGATCGACAGCAGCGCAATAAGAGTCAACGCGCCAGGGTACACCTAAGATACAAGCAAAACCTAGAATCGTATCGCCTTGCTGCCATGGACGGTTCTTCGTCCGTGCCAGGATGGTACAATCATCACAGAACTCGTTTGTAGCAAGCTTCATGACAACTGCAACTGCCCGATCGAGACTGCCAAACCGTTGAAGAACGTCAGCAAAAATATTCCGTTTGTTTTCTTCATCCATCGTGCACAGGTTATTGCTGGGACTGATACCGAGGATGTCTGCTGCGATCCGAACCGTTGAAGGATCGGGGTGCATCATTTCCTCAGGCAGAAATAGTTCCTTACGCATTCCTTGCGAGATATGAATAGGTGTCAGACGGTAAATCCGCTGCATCCGAGCCTGATGTTCTGGGTAATGAGTAATACTCTCCAGAAGTTGGCTTCCATAACCAAAAAAACAACGCTCCTGCTTCAGGTTAGTTTCGATAATTGACAAGCGTTTTGCCAATTCCAGTGGCAGATCCGATGCATCAACCGTCCGGTTAATTTCTTCTATAGTTTTGTCACTGCCTTTGAGCGCAAAAACCGAAAGGGCTGCAATCAAAAAACGTTCATCATCGCTGATATCTGACCAGTCCAGACACGATTCGCTAACTTGCACTTTTTGCAAAATAGCAGTCAGTTCGCCTTTTCGTTCGGAGCGCTCCGCTCCACGTTCAACAATTGCTTTTCCATTCATTCCTATAATGAAGTCAGTGGCAGTGACTGATTTTGTGAGGATCTGCAAGTACAGAAATCCCTGAATCAAAAATTCACCGCCTTCATCATGAATCGATACTTGTGGCATCGCAGCGAATTGCTGACAGATACTATAAATAGCAGTAGCAATCTCTTGTGTACGCTTTTTGTCAGGAGTGTTATAACGTCTGACAGGGTCGGGAACAGCTCGATCCCGATCGTACACAATTTCGGGATCGCTTGAAATATTTGGGACTCCATACAAGAGAGACGTGCTTTGAGTCATACCTCGATAAGCAACAAGCAACTCTTGAGGAAGTTGATCAGTCACTGCTTTGATTAATACACTAGTTGAGTGTTGTGTTGTCATGGCTTGACGCAAGTATATTTTTGGCAATACTCTAGAACTTTGGGATCTTGTTGTCAACTTGTTATTTACTTCTCGTAATAAAAATTAATATTTTCCTGGCTCTAGACCTTTTGGATCGTGTTGTCAATTTGTTATTTAGTTCTCGTAATTAAAATTAATATTTTCCTGTCTGAGGGCGATCGCAGTTGTACTCGATAATCTATTCATCGGCATCGTGCTTTGACGCTCCTACGCTTCCGCTTCCCTAAAATCCACATATAGCCAACCCAAACTCGCCGGATTATTGGCTTTAATTCCAGACGATGCTCATCGATTCCCCACACTGCTACTAATGCGGATGCTCATAAAGTAAAGTTAAATCTAAATGCAGAAAAGCTTAGTGGTTTTAGGGTGACATTACTTCAAGACAGTAACTGAAGAGTACCTATTGAGGTACGCAAACACCCGTTGGTTTCGGACTGCGAATAGATGCACCAACACCTGAATTATAGGCTACCAGTCTTACTTGTCCTCGATCGTCCATTACCCAACCTTGAGCGGGAATAATTTCTTTGGGGGGAGTTTCTTCTATGGATGCTCTTTGGTTTTCTACTTGCTGACTTCCACCTACCGCTGGTTCCACCCAAGGCAACGGTTCTTCTGCGCTGATGAGAACATCGTTAGGACTCGGTGGTAATCCCCCACGCCCAGTCACAGTAAACTCGTTCTTGGCCCCTTGGATGCAGGGATTTGCAGCAATTAACGCAGCCGGATTCGCCACATTTTGCGGCAGTTCCACTAAACCTTGAGCGGGATTCACCCCAGAAGAACTAAATGTTACCGCCCCTTGCAAAGCCGCACCGCTACTTTGGGAAATCGCGGCGATGTCGCTGCTGGGAAGCTCAGATGTAGGACTTACTTGCAACGCTGCAAATTGGGCGTCACTGAGCCCCAACCTGGTTCTGACTTGTTCGCGGCCGACTGCTGTAAAGCCGAAGACACTGGGGACATTGATATTCACGCGGCCGCCGCCTGCTGTGCGGGCGTTGGCTGTGATGTCGCTGTTTTCTTGCGGGAGGGCGACAAGAATGTTGCTGTTGATGTTGATGTTGCCGCCGTCAGAACTGCCTGCATCGGTGGTAATTCGGCTGTTGCGGCGCAATTGGATGTCTCGCGCTTGCAGGTTAATATTTGCTCCTCTACCCGATACAGTTGTGCCGTCAATACTACCTTTGGTGTCAAGCCCGATCGAATTTGCGACAATATTGATATTACCAGCGCGTCCGGTTCCCGTAGCCTGCACTGTCACTGTAGCTCCATCTCTGACAATTAATCGTGAGGCATTTAGATTCAACGAACCGGCATTTGCCCTAGCATTGGGATTAGTACCAAATGTTTTGCCCACCGAAGCATCAATTGTACTGACAAACAGACCATTATTTGCGCTACCGCTGACCTCGATGCGATCGGCATTAACAGTAATATTCCCCCCATCTCCCACCCCCAAAGAACTCGTAGAAACTATCCCCCCATCCCGCACGGTTAGGCTTGGCGTATCAATGCGAATATCCCCACCCCGACTAGAGCTCAAAGTTCCAGAAGTTAGCGCACTAGCATTCTGAATTCCGCTGGTCAAAAGTTGAGAAATACCTGAAATTTCTACTGATTCAGTAGCCCTAACTGTTAAATTTCCAGCCGGCCCCCCTTGCTGAGAAAACAAAAACCTGCCAATTAACACACCCGTTCCTAATGTAAACGCAGAACCTCCAGAGAGAGCCAACCGCTTGGTATCAACATTAATATTCCCCGCCCTTCCGTTTGAGCCGATACTCAGGGTGCTAATTCCCGTTGACACAACTGTTCTCGGGCCGCTGTTAGACAATTCTACTGATTCAGCAGCTTTAATGTTGATATTCCCCGACGGGCCGCTGCTGTAGCTCGTCGTACCCAGAAGAGAACCGTCGCGCATTATTAATCTAGCGACATCAACACTAATACTTCCTCCCGCACCGCTACTTTCTTTAGCTGTCCCGTTGTTAATTCCAGAACCCACTATCTCAAAATTATTAGCGCGAATGATTAAATTTCCGCCCCTTCCACCGCCAAAAGTAATGCCGGTACCTACTACCCCATTTTTGAAGAGCAGCCGTCCGGTGTCGATCGTCATATTCCCCCCTGAACCAGCACCAGCACTAGCATTAAACAGCATAATTAGCGGCTCAAACGGGTCTATAGTTCCCGATACCAAATATTTAATTGCAACCTGTTGATAGCCCTCAACTCCCAGCCCGCTCATTTCTACTGAATCAGCAGCGCGGAAGTTGATATTGCCTCCTGCACCCTCTCCTAGAGTCAGGGTAGAAAATTGCGCTCCGTTTTCCACTCGCAACTGTTGGGCGGTGATATCGATACCTCTACCACCAATATTTCCCAGTGTCAGGGCATAAATCCGCGCACCGCTGATGGTGACATTTCCACCTTTTAACTCTACTTTGCCGCCACCGATTCCGCTGGTGTTGATAAGTGTGCCATCGGATATTTGAATATTGCCGAAATTCTGAATATTGTCATAATTTAAAGTTAAATTCCCCTGCCAATCAACCGGAGAGGTTAGTGCAAAATTAACTAAACCGGGACTGGCCGTGCTACCGAGTAAAATTTGTCCGCTGCTGGCCGTTATATTGCCGCCTGGGAGTTGGATGTCGCCGCCAATCAATGCTAAAGTTTGCCCTGGGTCTACTGCTAAACCGACTCGATCGCTAATCGGAATTGGCACAGCAGAGGCTGGGAGATTTAGTTTTCCTAAAGCCGTAGATTGATTGACAATTGCACCCGGATTCTCCCGAAATCTTAAACCAGCGGGAATATTAACGGTTAACAGCGGGGATGTTTGCAGGTTTGTGCTGCTGAATTCAACGCCGTTATTAAACACAATACTGTCAGCCGTTGAACCGATAAACGAACCGCGCAAATCTAACCTAGCATTCGGTCCGAAGACAATCCCTTTTGGGTTAATTAAAAATAAGTTGCCGTTGCCTAAAACTCCCAGAGTTCCTAAAATATTTGAGGATTTTCCTCCCGTAACGCGGGTGAAGATATTGGTAATTCCGCGGGGATTGTCAAAATAAGCTCCCCGCCCTTCACGGATGTTAAATTCGCGCAAGCTGTGAAAAAGGTTAACGCCGCGAAGTGCGCCGCCAGTAATTCTATCTGAGGGTAAGTTGTTGATCGTATCGGGAACTGTTCGCGAACTTTCTGCACCCAAGCTGCTGTCTGGGATAATTTGGGCGATCGCACCTCCGGGAAAAAGGCACAAATAACAACTTAAAACAAAAAGGTAAATCCTGACTGAAATCGAGCGATTTTCTGTTGAGTGAGGTACAGATATCGAGTCGGATAACGGTCGTGTCCAGCCGTGATAACTTAAGAGCCTAACCCCTAATAAGTGTCGCTTGTAGTCGAGTCTATCTCCCCCTAAATTCCCATCAATTCGGGGGAGTTTGAGAAGATTTCTTCCCCCTCGCTTATTCAGCGGGGTTAGGGGGGAGCGAGACTTTGATACAAACAACAAAGACGGTGGGTTTGAGGTTAAGTTGTCACGCCTTGGCACTGCCTTGTCCCTACGGTATTTCAGATTATTGAAAACTGGTGTAGAGTATTGGGATCGCTCTTTTAGTTCGTTAATTTTGCCCAGCCAGAAGTAGATATTTTGGAAAACCATAATTAACCTTTTGTTAGCTGACAAAAGCGACCTATTTTAAAGCATTTGCTATTTTCTGGTCATCGGGGTACACAAAGCGATAAAGGATTCCTGGTGCGATCGTCCAATTGACCCGCCACTTGATTCGCCACCAGCATAACTTCTCCTTGAGCATTTACCACCCAACCGCGAGCCGGAACAACTTCCCGATCCCGGATTTCCTTGAATTCCCTCGGATCTCGATCCGTTACATTCCGTACATTATCCGTTGCCGAACTTCCTGTCTCTTCCACCCACGTCCACGGCGTTCCAGAGCTGCTGAGGGTATCATTAGGACTTAATGGCAGTCCTCCTTTCCCAGTGATGGTAAATGCGCTCTCGGCCCCTTTCGTGCAGGGATTTGCCGCAATTAAAGCAGCCGGAGCGACAATATTTTGCGGGAGTTCCACTAAACCTTGAGCGGGATTGACGCCCGAAGCACTAAATGTAACAGTACCTTGCAAAGCCGGGCCGCTACTTTGGGAAATAGCGGCGATGTCGCTGCTGTTAAGCAGAGATGTAGGAGGTACATTCAAATTTGCAAATTGATCGTCCGTCAGCCCCAACCTGCTTTGGACCTGTTCGCGACTTGCTGCTGCAAAGCCCAAGATATTCGGGACCTTGACATTGACGCGGCCGCCCGCAGCGCTCTTGGCGTTGGCAGTGATGTCGCTATTGTTTCGCCCCACTAAAATCTCGCTGTTGAGGGTGATGTTGCCGCCATCGGCACCACCCGAATCGGTGGTAATTCGGCTGTTGTTGAGCAATTGGATGTCTCGCGCTCGCAAGTTAATATTACCCCCGATACCCAATATATTGGTGGCGTCAATGATGCCTTTGGTCTTGAGGGCGATCGAATCGGCGACAACATGAATGCTGCCAGCTGCTCCCGTTCCATCACTCTGGACGCCAAGCCGTGCGCCGTCTCGGATAGTCAACCGGCCCGCCGCAATACTCAAGTTTCCCGCCGCACCAGATGCAGGCGGCAGCCCCAAGAAAATCGTAGACAAACCTACTGAAGCTGTGCCGATGGTGCTGGGAAAGCCGCCTGTGGAAGTGCCGGCTATTTCGACGGATTCGTCCGCGGTGATAGTCACATTTCCCCCAGCTCCCGTACCCAGAGTTGAGGCTAGGATAGATCCTCCGTCTCGCAGGATCAACCGTCTGGCGTTCAACGTCACATCCCCGCCTTTGCCGCTCCCAACCGTTCCCGCATCGATCAGACTTCCGGAAGGAATAACTGAGCCTGCTCCGCCGCCGAGCACTTCCACCGACTCTGTTGCGTTGATGGTGATGTTTCCGCCGGGTCCCCCCGTAGGAATCAGGTTTTGTGTTACGGTGAGCCCGCTCGAAGAAGAGATGGTAGCCCCTGCTTCTACGCGCAGGGAGCGGGTGTTAATTTCGATGTTTCCTGCCCTTCCCGTGCCGCCAATACTGTTAGTGCTTAGACCGGTACCCAGGGGGCTATCCGATCGCTCTCGAGCTACTATTACCGAGTCAGAAGCTGTCACGATCAGATTTCCGCTGTTACCGGCACCAAAAGTCGAGGGCGAGACGAGGGCTCCGGCGCTGACACTCAGTTGACCGGTTTCGATAGCGATACTGCCTGCATTTCCGCTGTTAAATGTTGGGGTTAACAGTCCGGAGCCGTTGATTTCTACCGATTCAGAGGCTCTTATTGTCACGTTCCCGCCGTCTCCAGTACCGAGTGTAGGGTTGAATATTGCCGCTCCGTCTTGGATAGTTAATCGTTTGGTGTCGAGGGTAATATCCCCAGCTCTGCCGGCACCTACGGTTCCGGTAGTGATGCTGCTTTGGCGATCGACGATATTTTCCGGCTGTTGTGCTGCACCAGGATCGAGAACCCGTTGCCGAAAGTCTTCAAATCCTATTCCCTTGAGTTCTATATTCTCGGCGGTTCGGATCGATATCGGGCCTCCGGCTCCGCTGCCGATCGTGCCAGAGGCGACAAAGGCTCGATCTAAAAGGCTAAATCGTGCTGCTTCGATATTTATGCCGTAGCCGTCGATGCTTCCTAGGGTATCGGATACTAGGCTCGAGCCATCGCGCAATGTCACGTTTCCTCCGCGGAGCGCGATCGCGCCTCCCCCCGGTCCGCTGGCTGTTACCGCCGATAAACCTGATAATTCTATATTGCCAAAATTGGCAACATTTGTATAGTCTAAACCTAATCCTATAGGCGTGATGTTGAAGCTTACAAAACCTGGACTTGCCACGCTTCCTAATTGAATGTTCCCACTAAAAGCGCTGGCAAAACCATTATCAAAGATTACATCTCCTCCTACCATTGCTAAGGTTTGACCTGGAGGAACTGCTAAACCCACGGGGAGGGTTGTGCCTTCAATTTCTTCGGTGACACTCGAAGCGTTGACAATTGCACCCGGCTGCTCTCGAAAGCTCAAACCCACCGGAATATTTACCGTCAATAGCGGTACCCCTTGCGGGTTAGCGCTGCTGAATTCCATCCCGCTATCAAACACAATACTGTCTGCCGTTGTAGCCAGGAACGAACCGCGCACATCTAACCTCGCATTCGGTCCGAAGACAATCCCTTTTGGGTTAATTAAGAATAAATTTGCGTTTCCCAAAACTCCCAAAGTTCCTAAAATGTTTGACTGATTCCCGCCTGTTACGCGGGTAAAAATATTAGTAATTCCGCTGGGATTGTCAAAATAAGCTCCCCGTCCTTCACCTATGTTAAATTCGCGCAAGCTGTGAAACAAGCTTGAACCGCGTGTGGCGCCGCCCTCTATGCGATCGCTGGGCAAATTATTAATTGTATCGGGAACTGTTCGGGAATTTTCCGCACCCAGGGTATTATCTGGGATAATTTGGGCGATCGCACCTCCGGGAAAAAGGCACAAATAACAACTTAAAACAAAAAGGTAAATTCCGACTGAAATCGATCGATTTTCTGTTGAGTGACGTACAGAGCTTGGGTCTGATAACGGCCGTGTCAAGCCGTGACCGCGTAAGGCTATAACCCCTAATGAATGTCGCTGGTTTTCGAGTCTATCTCCCTTTAAATCCTCAGGAATTCGGGGGAGGTTGAGAAGATTTCTTGTCCCCTCTTTATTCAGGGGGGAGCGAGACTTCGATACACACAACAGAGACGGTTGGTTTGAGGTTAAGTTGTCACACTTTGGCAGTGCCTTGTCCCTACTGTATTTCCGATTATTGAAAAATGGTGTAGAGTATTTGTCTCGGTCTTTTAGTTCGTTAATTTTGCCGAGCCAGAAGTAGATATCTTGGAAAACCATAATTAACCTTTTATTAGCTGACAACAGCGACCCATTCTAAAGCATTTGCTATTTTCTGGTCATCGGGGCACACAAAGCGATACAGGATTCCTGGTGCGATCGTCCAATTGACCCGCAACTTGATTCGCCACCAGCATAACTTCTCCTCGAGCGTTCACCACCCAACCGCGAGCCGGAACAACTTCCCGATCCCGGATTTCCCTCGGAGATCGATCCGTTACATCCGGTACATTGTTCGTGGCCGAATTTCCTGCCTCTTCCAACCACGTCCACGGCGTTCCAGCGCTGCTGAGAACATCCTTAGGACTTGGTGGCACTCCTCCTTTGCCAGTGACGGTAAATGCGCTCTCGGTCCCTTTCGTGCAGGGATTTGCTGCAATTAAAGCAGCCGGATCGACAATATTTTGTGGCAGTTGCACTAAACCTTGAGCGGGATTGACGCCGGAAGCACTAAATGTCACAGTACCTTGCAAAGCCGGGCCGCTAGTTTGGGAAATAGCGGCGATGTCGCTGCTGGCAAGCTCAGATGTAGGAGTTATTAGCAAAGCTGCAAATTGATCGTCGCTTAGCCCCAACCTGTTTTTGACCTGTTCGCGGCTCGCTGCTGCAAAGCCCAAGATATTCGGGACATTGACATTAACGCGGCCGCCCGCAGCGCTCTTGGCGTTGGCCGTGATGTCGCTATTGTCTCGCCCCACTAGGATATCGCTGTTGAGGGTGATGTTGCCGCCTTCGGCAGCACCCGCATCGGTGGTAATTCGGCTGTTGCGGCGCAATTGGATGTCTCGCGATCGCAAGTTAATATTACCCCCGATACCCGATTCAGTCGTACCGTTAATGGTGCCTCTGGTGTTGAGGGCGATCGAATTGGCGACAACATTAATGCTGCCAGCCGCCCCCGTTCCATAACTCTGGACGCTAACCGTTGCGCCGTCTCGGACACTCAACCGGCCCGCCGCAATGCTCAAGCTTCCCGCCGCACCAGATGCAGGTTGCAGCCCGAACAAAGTCTGGTACAGCAAATCTCCCGAAGCTGTGCTGATGGTGCTGGCAAAGCCGTCTGTGGTAGTGCCGACTATTTCCACAGATTCCGAAGCGGTGACATTCAGATTTCCCCCAAGTCCCGCACCCAGAGTTGAGGCTCCGATAGCTCCTCCGTCTCGGACAATCAACCGTCTGGCCTTCAACGTCACATCCCCGCCTTTGCCGCTCCCAACCGTTCCCGCAGCGATTAGACTTCGGGAAGGAATGGAGCCCGCTGCGGTGCCGATGGCGAACACCGAGTCTTGTGCGTTGACGGTGATGTTTCCGCCGGCCCCCCCCTCCGGAATCAGCCTTTCTCTTGTCCTGAGCCCGCTGGAAGAAGAGATGCTAGCCCCTGCTTCTACGCGCAGGGAGCGGGTGTTAATTTCGATGTTTCCTGCCCTTCCCGTGCCGCCAATACTGTTAGTGGCTAAACCCGTACTCACGGGGCTATCCGATCGCTCTCGAGCTACTATTACCGAGTCAGAAGCTGTCACGATTAGATTTCCGCTGTTGCCGGCACCAAAAGTCGAGGGCGAGACGACGGCCCCGTCGGTGACACTCAGTTGACCGGTTTCGATAGCGATACTGCCTGCGTTTCCGCTGTTAAAAGTTGGGGTTAACAGCCCGGAGCCGTTGATTTCTACCGATTCAGAGGCTCTTATTGTCACGCTCCGGCCGTTTCCTGTACCGAGTGTAGGGTTGAGTATTGCCGCTCCGTCTCGGATAGTTAATCGTTTGGTGTCGAGGGCGATCTCCCCGCCCTTGCCGGCACCTAGGGTTCCGGTACTGATGCTGCTTTGGCGCTCGGCGATATCTCCCGGCTGTTGTGCTGCACCAGGATCGAGAATCTGTCGCCGAAAGTCTTCAAATCCTGTTCCCTTGAGTTCTATATTCTCGGAGGTTCGGATCGATATCGGGCCTCCGGCTCCGCTGCCGCTAGTGATGGAGCCGACAAAGGCTCGATCTAAAAGGCTAAACCGTGCTGCTTCGATCTTGATGCCGCGGCCGTCCAGGCTTCCGAGGGTATCGGATACTAGGCTCGAGCGATCGCGCAATGTCACGTTTCCTCCTCGCAGTGCGATCGCGCCTCCCCCCGGCCCGCTGGCTGTCACCGCCGATAAACCTGATAATTCTATCTTGCCAAAATTGGCAACATTTGTGTAGTCTAAACCTAATCCTAGCGGCGTGATGTTGAAGCTTACAAAACCTGGACTTGCCACGCTTCCTAATTGAATGTTCCCACTAAAAGCGCTGGCAAAACCATTATTAAAGATTACATTTCCTCCTACCATTGCTATGGTTTGACCTGGAGGCACTGCTAAACCTACGGGGATGGTTGTGCCTTCAATAACTTCGGTGACACTCGAAGCGTTGACAATTGCACCCGGATTCTCTCGAAAGCTCAAACCCACCGGAATATTTACCGTCAATAGCGGCACCGCTTGCGGGTTGGTGCTGCTGAATTCTACCCCGTTATCAAACAGAATACTGTCTGCCGTTGCAGCCAGGAACGAACCGCGCACATCTAATCTAGCATTCGGTCCGAAGACAATTCCTTTCGGGTTAATTAAGAATAAATTTGCGTTTCCTAACACTCCCAAAGTTCCTAAAATATTTGACTGATTCCCGCCTGTTACGCGGGTAAAAATATTAGTAATTCCGCGGGGATTGTCAAAATATGCTCCCCGCCCTTCACCTATGTTAAATTCGCGCCAACTGTGAAACAAAGTTGAACCGCGTGCGGCTCCGCCGGAAATGCGATCGCTCGGCAAATTATTAACTGTATCGGGAACTGTTCGCGAACTTTCCGCACCCAGGGTATTATCTGGGATAATTTGGGCGATCGCCCCAGATGGCAACAGCAGTAAGGCGCAAAATAGTAAGTAAAAATTGGTGCTAGCCATAAAATAACCTTTGTTTGAACAGGGGAAAGGAAACGGTTCATCAGTTTGAAGTTGACACCAATAGCCCGAAAGCCTGCCCTTGACTAGCTGTTATGGAGATATGTATTAACCTAATATCCATGCTAGATTCTGCGGCCCGGAAAATTTATGTAAAGTTTTTCCATTTGGCTGGCGCCCACAATTTACAACATCCAGATTTTTTCCGGCTGCCTCGCTATTATTCAATGAGAGCCCCGATTTCTTAAAGCCTGCGGGGTACTGGGTATTCTATTTTTGAAGATGCACCTTAATTTAGTCATTAAATGCCTGGTTTTTAGAAGGGAAAATAATTGACTCTAAAGTAGAGGCCTTTTTCCTGCAAAGTTCGATCGCCAGATTGAGCATTTATCAAAGGAATACCATAGTCTAGACGCACATTCAACCTATCGCCCATCTGCCAAACTAGGCCCAAACCTGCACCCAGCAGTTTGTCCGATTCAGGATTCGGCTTTTCTCCCGAATGGTTCCACCCTACCCCAAAATCGATAAACGGAGCGATTTGCAACAATCCTTGGACTTCCGGGACACGCCAAACCGGAATGCGCACCTCTGCAGATGCGATCGCACCGCTATCAGTTAACAGCAAATCTTGGCGGTATCCGCGCACGCTTTGAACGCCGCCGATCCCCATTTGTTCGAGGGAAAGCAGGGGGCGATCGGCTAACTGAATGTCAGAACGCACAATCAGCAAGGTTTCTGGGGCTAGCAGCCGCACGTATTGGGCTTGTCCGCGCCACGCCAGAAAGCGACTGTCAGGACCGCTGTCGTTAGCAGTAGCGCCCAGAAACTTGGTACCGAGGGAAAACTGCGATCGCGCCGCGAACACTTGGTTGGAACTCCGCTGCACATATTCTTGAAAAAAGCGCACAGCCGAAACCCGGGTTTCGCCGCGCTCGTTTGCTCCCGCCGAAAGCGCAAATCTCTCCCCCATCAGGAATGTGTCGCTTTCTTGCCGCGAAAAACTCAGTCCCAAAGCCAAACTGCGATCGGGCTTTTCGACAATCGGTTGGCGGTAACTTAACTCGTAAGTCCGCGATTTCCCCTCGATTTCTACACGCTCGAACGGTTCCTCGATAATGTTAGTGTTAGCAGCACTCGCAGCGAACCGAATTGTGCCGTTGCGCGCGTTGACGGGGACGGTGTAGCTGCCGTTGAATTCATTGCTGCCGTTGGTGTTAGCATAAGATATCTCTAATCCGTCGCCCAAACCGAGCAAATTTGCTTGATTGAGGCGAATACCGCGGCGAAAACTGCCGACGCTGGGCGATCGGTTGTTGTCTGCGAACACATCACCGTTAAAGGTTTCTGCTTCTTTTACCCGCACTTCTAAGCGACTGTTTTCCGGGCGGCTTCCGGCTTGGAGTTCGGCGGAAATAGTGCCAATTAAGGGGTCGAGTTGCAGCAGTTGCAAGGCTTCCAGCAACCGATCTCGGTTGAGGGGCCGTCTGGTGGCGCGCTCTAGGCGCGATCGCACGTAATTTGAATTTAAGCGCCTGTTTCCAGTAATCTCAATTTCATCTAATCCGCCTTCTATAATCCGAATTTTCACCACACCTCCCGATCTGGGAAAGGTTTGGTTGGCGGGAATTAGAGCGCCGGAATTGATGTATCCGGCCGCTACATATTTTTGAGTAATGGCTGCTTCTGCTGCAATCAGTTCGGCAAAGGTGATGTCGCGCCCCGCAAACTCTTTAATAACTTCTGCGAGTTCGCGATCGCTAAAAGCCGTGTTGCCCTCAAATTCAAAGCCCGAGACCCTAATTGTACCCGGAATTCTCGGTTTAGCATTGCCGGGAGCAGGTGTGAGCGGGGTTGGTGGGAGGGGAGACGAGGGGGGAGGTTGCGGTGCTGTTGGTGCAGGTAATTCCGGCTCTCGGGGCAGAATGGGGTTGGGCAGTTGGGCCAGGTGCGAGTCTCGATCGATACCCAAATCGGTTTTTTTTCGGTCAATATTTTCTTCTAGCTTTTGACCTCGGTTAAAAAGCTCGGTTTCTTGAGTTTTTGGGCTTAATGTGGTATTGGCAGAATTTGCCGCTTCCGGCGACGGGTCGGGAGTTTCCGCAGGTGCCGATAAGGGTAGAGTGGGCGACAGTGGCGCAAGTTCTGATTCAGGGGTTAACTGCGGAAACTCGTAAGCGGTCCGTAAGCCTTCGCGACTGTCAAGATTAGGGTCGGGAAGCAAAGGTCGATCGCCTCCGCTGCTAACTGCTGCCAAATCCTCAACATTGGAGGTCAAAATTTCAACGGTGCTAGCGGATGTTTTCGCTGGTTTTCCCAACAAAGCAAACCCAAAAATTCCAGCGAGTAAAAATAGTTGTTGCGATCGACAAGCCATAAGATTTAATTATTATCTCGCTTAAGTGGGAAAATTTTTTCAGGAAGTGAGCACCCTCAAGTAAAAATCAATTTTAACAGCAAAAAAACGTAACAGCCGTTGCAGCTAAGAGTTTCGTAGGCGGTAAATATCAAAAGGTCGATCGACCCCCGTTCATTTCCCAACGCTTAACCACCACCCCGGTTATTATCAGAACAAATATCCTGTAAGTCGATCTGCAACTGTATAAAACCCGGTTTATTTGGTCGAAAAACCTACGCTTTTAGTCTGATTCCGCGACCAGAATAGTTTTGGATGCACCAGTAGCAAGAAACCGGATTTTTTGCGCAAATACTTAGTTACAGCCTGCAGATGCTGTAAAAAACCCGGTTTCTTTGATTTGGGTGCATCATCCCAAATCCGACTTTAATACCCCCTTTATTCTTGAGTCCGCGTGGCCATACCTGGTGTGTCCAGAGGCGGTTGAAACCGCCAAGTCTTATAAAGGGGGTTTCTAACTTTGACTCTCCCCTGGCTAAAGCCGAGGGGATTCTAAGAGGATGTTACGAAACCGGATTTATCCGCGCTTCTTCACATTTTCTCTCTAGTTTCAGAAGATTAATCCTTCTTGGGGCAGTCAATGACCCCCTAGACACTCCGGCAAAGCCATTGTGCTTACTTTTCCTTCCGATATTTACTGAACCATTCAAGTCACTGTTAACCAGATGTTCCTCTTTTGTCCGATACAATCCTCGCTTAATTCGTTTACCAGAGAACTGGTAATTCTTAGGATTGTCGGCATTGTAAACAGGTAGTTCATCGCCATCGATAGCACTTGCCTTACTGGTATACGACTCTTCCTGTTCGGTGTAAACCAATCCGTATCGCCCACACAGCGATCTCAACTTAGAACGCAAAGAATAAAACGGGATTTCTACAAAGTTCTGGTTGTTGCACTTTCCGATGTTGATTTCCTGTTTGATTCCAGGATTATAACCAACAATCAGTTGTGCAATCTGGTGCTCGATGCAGTGGTTGACTATAAACCGTGCTGCCTTGTTCAGGTAATCTCTCACCTGATTATTGCGCCTTACCACCAGCTTTACTTGCTGGTTGGTAATACCTTTAATTCCCTGCTTATCCTTGATAGATTGCAGACAAGCATTGCGTTTGTTGTACCACTGGTTAATCGATTTAATTGGTTTGCCATCCACCAGGAAGGATGCCCCATTGGTATCAACACAAGCAGCAAGGTTGTCTACTCCCAAATCAATGCTAATCGCACTACTGGGATTAACTTCTACTGGTTCTGGTTCTACTTCGTTGATAAATTCAACCTCGAAGTATCGACCGTTGTATTTGGGGTGAATGCGAATCTCTTTGAGGAATTCGTAGTTAATGCGGTTGGGAAAGTTGATCCAGACTTCCCCAAACTGTTTCTTGAATTGATTGGACATGGGTATCCGAAACTTGCCGTCTTTGATGACCAGTCTCGGTACTTTTGTTTTGTCCTTACGGGTAGACAACCCGCAAGGTATTATCAGCAAGAAGTAGCCGTCTTTTGGCAAGTAGTGAGGAAGCTTAACTCGCTGTTGGTAGCTTCCCTCCCTAAGTGCACTAATCAATCCGTAGAAGCTTTTGAATGTTCGGTCTACTACCTTGAGTGTCTGTTGAGCAATATCAGTGTTCAGCAACTGGTAGTTCTCGTTAACCTTACACTCGTGGTAGTTCGACTCGTAGCGCAGGTGCTTGCGCTCCTGAAAGAAGTATTGTCGAACTGTGTAAAGCCCTACGTTGTAGAGGTTCTTACTCAGTCGGCACAATTCCTTGAGAGCCAAAAACTCGGACTTATTGAGTTCTCGCACTTGGTTCTTCTGGGTCAGGTACATAAGCATCTTTTCGCTAGTGTTATAAGTATACAGCGAAATGGCAGGATGAATCCTGCCTATCCGTTTTCCTCCCCGGTCTAAAGACGCAGGGTGTCCAACGAGGATTTTCTATGAATTATGCAGAGCGACCCGCACCAGCCGCCGCACCCATTTGAGCCCCGTCAGCCAATCCCACCAACTTAGCGCTCAACTCCCACATCCGCTCGCCTTTTTCATCATCGCGGGCCTGGGGAGAAACCTTCTGCACAAAAGACTTGCCATCTTTTTTCTGGCGATTTCCCCAACTCCAATAAGCCCCAGATTGCTTGTATTCTGGATCTGCAACCACCATCGCCAGCCTTTCCCCCGCCAACTCCTGCGACACGTAACCCCCCGTGATATTCTTCTGAAACAGCGGGAACAGCTTCTGAAAAAGGGGATAGTGATTGCGGAAGAGCGGCGTATCCGCCACGCATCCCGGATAAAGCGAAGTGAAAGTAATCCCCGTGGATTCGTGAAAGCGGCGGTGCAATTCCCGCATCGTCAGCACATTGCAAACTTTGCTATCTTTGTAAGCCTTGACCGGTTCAAACTTTTTGCCATCAACCATTGAAATCGGGTCTTTGAAACCCGCTTCAAAACCCTCAAAATTGCCCAAATCCGGGCGCGGCGGAATCTTCCCGCCCAACTCGTCTGGATTGTGAGTCACAGTTCCCAAAATCACGATTCTCGCATCGGAATAATAGGAAGGCTTCAGATTTTCCATCATCAGGTTGCACAGCAGGAAATGACCCAGGTGATTGGTAGTCATCGTCAACTCATAACCCTCCGGGCTCCGCAGCGGTTCCTTAATCAAAGGCATATAAATGGCCGCGTTACACACCAAAGCGTCCAGAGGCCTGCCGCTTGCCTTAAATGCGCGAGCAAACCTGCGCACGCTCTCCAAATCGCCCAAGTCAATCTGCATGATGGAGAAACTGCCTTCAGGTATGCCCAACTCTTGGGCGGCATTTCCGGCTTTCCCCACGTCCCGACAGGCCATGACTACGTGCCATCCTTTGTCTGCGAGAGCTTTCGCGCCGTACAAACCGACGCCGGAGGAAGCGCCGGTAATGATAACCGTGGATTTGTGATTTTGTGCCATCTTGTTAAAAGCGCTTCCGCTATTGATTATTTTCAGGTACTCAAAAGCTGAGCTAGCAGCTCGGATGTTTTGAAATGTCCTACGCTTATTAGGATATGAGGAAACGTTCTCGATCTCAACTGCCTTTTTGCCCAAGGGCTAGATCGACTCTTTTTCCCTCTCTTTGCGGGAGTTGCCCCTCAAACACAGATCGAAGATAAGACTGTCAAGAAAAAAGTAAATTGGTTGATTGAACAAAATATTTACGATCGCGAATCCGAATTTTTGCCAGAACTACAGAAACAAGGATACATTTACCAAGAAACCAAATATCTCTATTTTCGTCCAGAAGCAGCTTATCAATAGTTCCCCCCTGATGATTGTGTTTTATTCATGGGAACCCTGAATTTGGGTCGGGATATCTTAAGAACTTCGGGGATTCCTGGAGGTTATATGGACGAAAAGAATCTCCGCTGTTCCAGTTACTACACTTATTTCGCTCAATACTTGTTAAATAATATCATTTCTGGTTACACCGGAATGAGGTTGACGGTTGACGGTTGACTGTTCACTGTTGACGGTTGACTGTTCACGGCGTCAACCGTCAACAGTGAACTCGAATTTACTATTCCAATGCTAACGGATTTGATATAATATAGCTTTTCTCAGTAACATGAGGTGCACGGTTGATATAGGGCATCGGCCTGCGCGGGCATAGGGCATACCTCACTTTATTGAGAAAAGCTATAAATATTTCATTCTTTCTTTGGGCTAATTGCTCCGAAGAAAAACCGAAATTATGGAATACTTCAAGTCCGATGGAGATTTGTTTGTCCGACCTGCCAGCAATATGAAGTCATTTCGAGTAGGGTTTTTAACCTGAATATTTTAAATACCATGCAGTCTCTAGGAACTAAATTATAGCCTTTCTCAGTAACATGAGGTACTATCTGGCCTAGGGCATAGGGCATACCTCAGCACGCTTGAGAACCGCTATAAAAAGAGACGAAACAACATTGGTATTAGTCAGTGGTAAGCGAGCAATTACAAAATAATGGATATTTTTTGTTTGTAAAAATCAAATTATTACTGGTTCTCTGTATTTAGTTGGAGCAGAAAGAGTTGATGAAACAATCAGGGGAGGATATTTAGAAAACTATCTTAGCGAAGTTTTCTGTCCAAGTGAGTTGGTACCCAGAATCTGTCTACACGATCGATATCTGCGAGTCAGAGGGAGAGCTTTATGTCTTGGAACTTGGTTCTTTTAGTTGTGCTGGAGAATATGCTTGTGATTTGAGTGCGATCGTCGAATTTGGTGCCAAAGCAGCTTGGGAAGATTACGAAGCACTCAATCAATTTTAGATTGGCCAGATTCCAGACATCTTAAAGAAGTCTGGGATCTAACAGCAGGTGTCATCCATGTCATCTGATGCTCAGGAAATAGCTTGAGATTCCTGATAGGTAGGGAAATCGATATAACCTTCAGGCCCAAAAGAATACCAGACGCCCATTTCAGCAGGCGGATTGAGCGGCCAATTATTAGTAAAACGCTCTACCAAATCCGGATTGCTGATAAAATCCCGACCAAAAGCAATTAAATCCGCAACTTGGCTGCTCAGGGCCGTTTCAGCCTGTTCTTGAGTATATCCGCAGTTGCCGACGAGCGGTCCTGCAAACACATCGCGAAACTCACCTATCATCATCGGCTTTCCCAATTCGTGAAAGCCAAAAGCCAGACCGTCCATCAAGTGAAGGTAAGCTAAACCATAGGCATTTAACTGCCCCGCGATATACAGAAAATCTTCGCGATAACTGGGAGAACCCATATCATTGTAAACACCGTTGGGAGAAAGTCTAACTCCCACTCGGTTTGCCGGAAATACTGCGATAATCGCCTCGACAATTTCCTTAAGAAAACGGTAGCGATTTTCAACGGGTCCGCCATAGGCATCAGTGCGGTGATTGGTTTTGGTTTGCAAGAATGTGTCAATGAGATAGCCGTTAGCTGCGTGAATTTCTACACCGTCAAAACCTGCAATTTTTGCTCGTTCAGCCGCCTGGCGAAAATCTTCTACAACCAGGGAGATTTCATCGGTTTCTAGAGGGCGGGGAGTTTCGTAGGGTTGTTTGCCGAGAGGAGTATGAATGCTGTCTCCATTGATTTTGATGGCAGAGGGTGCAACTGGCAATTGATTGTTTTCATGAAAACTGCTGTGGGAAGCCCGCCCGCTGTGCCAAAGCTGCATGAAAATCGGCGTTTCGCGGGCATGAACCGCAGTCACAAGTTGTTTCCAAGCTTCGCCTTGCTCGTCTGAATAAATACCGGGCGTATTGAGCCAACCAATAGCTTGGGTAGAAATCACTGTGGCTTCTGTAATGATTAAACCAGCGGATGCCCGCTGAGTGTAATACTCTGCCATCAAGGCGTTGGGCATCCGCGCTTCACCGGCTCGGGCTCTCGTCAGGGGTGCCATGACTACTCGGTTTTTTAAGGGTAAATCTCCGAGTTTGAATGGACTCAGTAGAAGTGGAGAAGTTCTTTTGGTATTCATGATTTTGGTATTTTGTCAACTAAAAAATGAGGCTAGTTCAGAGTTCGATCGCGGGTGTCATCCATGTAATCTGAGGCTCAGGAAATAGCTGCCGATTCCTGATAGGTAGGGAAATCGATATAACCTTCAGGCCCAAAAGAATACCAGACGCCGATTTCAGCAGGCGGATTGAGCGGCCAATTATTGGTAAAACGCTCTACCAAGTCAGGATTGCTGATAAAATCCCGACCAAAAGCAATTAAATCCGCAACTTTGGTACTCAGGGCCGTTTCAGCCTGTTCTTGAGTATATCCGCCGTTGCCGACGAGCACACCTGCAAACGCATCGCGAAACTCACCTATCGTCATCGGCTTTCCCAATTCGTGAAAGCCATAAGCCACATTGTCCACCAAGTGAAGGTAAGCTAAACCATAGGCATTTAACTGCCCCGCGATATACAGAAAATCTTCGCGATAACTCGGAGATCCCATATCATTGTAAACACTATCGGGAGAAAGTCTAACTCCCACTCGGTTTGGTGGGAATACTGCGATAATCGCCTCGACAATTTCCTTAAGAAAACGGTAGCGATTTTCAACGGATCCGCCATAGGAATCAGTGCGGTGATTGGTTTTGGTTTGCAGGAATGTGTCAATAAGATAGCCGCCAGCCGCGTGAATTTCTACACCGTCAAAACCTGCCATTTTTGCCCGTTCAGCCGCCTGGCGATAATCTTCTACAACCAGCGAGATTTCATCGGTTTCTAGAGGGCGGGGAGTTTCGTAGGGTTGTTTGCCTAGAGGGGTATGAATGCCTTCTCCGTTGATTTTGATGGCAGAGGGGGCAACTGGCAATTGATTGTTTTCCTGAAAACTGCTGTGGGAAGCCCGCCCGCAGTGCCAAAGCTGCATGAAAATCGGCGTTTCGCGGGCATGAACCGCAGAAACAAGTTGTTTCCAAGCTTCGCCTTGCTCGTCTGAATAAATACCGGGCGTATTGAGCCAACCATTAGCTTGAGTAGAAATCACTGTGGCTTCTGTAATGATTAAACCAGCGGATGCCCGCTGAGTGTAATACTCTGTCATCAAGGCGTTGGGCATCCGCGTTTCACCGGCTCTGCATCTGGTCAGGGGTGCCATGACTACTCGGTTTTTTAAGGGTAAATCTCCGAGTTTGAATGGACTCAGTAGAAGTGGAGAAGTTGTTTTGGTATTCATGATTTTGGTGTTTTGTCAACTGAAACATGAGGTAAATTAAGCGTTCGATCGCGAATGACGATAACTTGAATCGCCCGCCATGCTAACGGCATCACATATTCACGATCGATTATCGCTCGTTGCGCGATCGGCCTGAGTTCAAAATGGTGTCGCCGCCTGTAAGTGCAGCCTTTCTCCCAACTGCGGATGCTCAAAGGAAAGTTCCCGGGCGTGCAAGTGTAGGCGGTTCGCAGCAACCCGACATCCGTAAAGCCGATCGCCCAAAATCGGTATCCCCAACCCTCGAACATCCGCTGCATGAACCCTCAATTGATGCGTGCGTCCCGTCAGCGGCCAAAATTCGATGCGAGTATTATTTCCCTCCCTCGCCATTACCTGAAAGCGAGTAACGCTGGGTTTTCCCCACTCCCCATTGACTTGCTGGTAAGGGCGATTTTCTGGATCGCCCCAAAGTGGGAGCTCGATCGTCCCCGTGTCAACATTTACAGTACCGGAAAGCACCGCTTCATAAACTTTGTGAACCTGCTTTTTTTCAAATTGCTGCCTGAGTTGACTGCTGGTTTCTTTGTCCCGCGCCAATAGCAAAATACCCGATGTTTCCCAATCTAAACGATGCACCGCCGTCAAATCCCAACTATCCGGTAACAAGTTACGCAAACGACTTAAAACACTATCTTGATTTTCCAGATAACGACCGGGAACTGACAGCAACCCCGAGGGTTTATTGACTGCAATCAACCATTTGTCTTCATAAATAATCGGTAACATTTGCGTAACGGGCAAGATGCCCGTTCCACAAGAAAAATTATTGCTTGTGGGGAGTAGGGATTGGGCTTCTTGCCCGCCCGTAAAACCCTCATCCCTATTAGAAACCATCGGATTTTGACCCAATCCTGACAGCAAAAAACCCATCAACGGCCCACACCGATCGCCACAAGCGCCGTAAAATTCTCCCTGAACCTTATCCCCGGATGGCGGCCCCCACCAAAACTCAGCCATTGCCAGGGGTTTCAGATTGTGTACTGCGGCGCAGTGGAGCAATTTTGGCGCGCAGCAGTCGCCGGTGCCAGTGGGAATAGAATTAGCGGGCATCAATGAGGAGATCGATCGCGAATTCCCCAAAAAATTTACCAGAGTGTAAGCTGCGTGCATTTGCCCCTGAAGTTCCCGGGAAAGTTCTTTTCGCCGCTGTTTCAGCGCCCGCATCCGCCCCTCGGCAGCTTCAATTAATTGTTTTAGCGGCTGCAATGTTTCATCCCGCTGCCGTTTCAATTGCCTGCGTTCAATTCCCTCCAAACGGCTTTCTTGATTGAGTTGTTCGAGGGCAATTTCTAGTGTCTCTGCTGCGAGAGTTTGACACACTAACTTACGTTTTTCGTCTCGGTGCTGCTTGCTATTGCGGTGGCGATCGCTCAAAACTTGCAATTGCAATTCAAACTCGCTAAATAAGGCTTCATACTGTTGTCGCTGCGGGAGTTGCTTCAGTGCAATAAGTTCCTGTTTCATCGCCTCCAATTGAGTTAACGTGCGAGCTTCCTCGAAAGCAACTCGCTCTCGTCCCGGAATCGGCGGCACCCAGCCTTCAACAATGCTGCAACCATTCAGCAGCCCGGAAAATGCTTTGAGTATACCCTGCTCCCCCGAAGGCATCTCCACCAGCAATATGCCATACATCTTGCCCTCGCGATCGTAGGAACCGTCAGCAGCCAGGTACTGCATCAAACCTCGGGCGAGATCCTCGGACATTCGAGTGCGCGGCAGTCTCAGCAGCTGGCCGCTTTCAGGACAACGGCCTTGGTACCAATAATTGGGGCGTGAGTCGATCGACCCCGCATCACAATCGGTAAAGCAGTCCGCAAAATCTAAAAGCTTGTGTACCAGTAGCATCTTAAATTTGGTTTGAAATCTGGAGCGCTCTGTATTTGTTGGTGTCCTGACCGTATTTTACAGCGGTATACGATCCGTAGGAACGGTGGATAATTTTATACCTACTACAATTAGGTAAAAATCATTGGTCGCAGCAAACCTGATATGCTAAGTTGGTTTCATTAACAGCAGCAAGTTAAGAAAAGCATAAGTTAATATATAAGACTGCAAGCTTGTTATCCCACTAAATTTTTTATGTGCAAGGCGTATGCCAGACCTCTCGACTTCTGCCACAGAAAACTCCTCAAACCCCCAACCAGCTCTGCTGCCGCCGATTTTTAGAATTTTTGCAGCATTTCCAGATTACGATCGGGGCAATAGATTGTACGCATCGGGAAGGTACGAAGCGGCAATCCTTTGCTACGGAAAAGCGGTTCAAATTAAGCCGGACTGGGCCCGGGCGTGGCTGAATCTGGGCAAAGCTTACAAGCAACTGCACTCCTGGGCAGAAACGGTGGCCTGCTGCGATCGAGCGATTGCAATTAATCCCGAAGAATATTGGGCTTGGATGCTGCGGGGGAGTGCAATGTTAAGTTTGCAGAATCACTCAGAAGCGATCGTAGCTTTAGACAAAGCAATTCAAATCAATCGAGAAAAGCACGAAGCTTGGTATCAGCGGGGCAGAGTATCAGAGGAATTGCAGCAGTGGGAGACAGCAGCAAGCTGTTACAAAAGAGCGACCCAAATTCATCCGAATTTGCCCGCGATGTGGTGCCGGCAAGGCAACGCCTTGCTGCAAGCCGAGCGCTACCCTGATGCCGTGGCCGCTTACGAGCGCGCGCTGAAACTCGTCTCGACTAATGGGGAAGCTTGGCTGAACCGAGGTTTGGCTTTGATGAAGGCGGAACGCTACGCTGAAGCTGTAACTTCTTACGATCGGGCCATTCAACTGCAACCGCAAAATAGTCTAGCTTGGTTCAATCGGGGCATTGCTTCAGCAAAATTGCACAAATATGCAGAAGCGGTCACAGCTTACGATCGCGTACTGCAAATGCAGCCCAACGACTGCGAAGCTTGGTTCTATAAAGGAATGGCCCTCCAATACCAGTGGCCCGATGCAGCAATTGGTTGTTTCGATCGGGCAATTAAAATTAATTCTTTTTATGCCGAAGCATGGATCGGGCGCGGTCAAACACTGTCAGAAACGAGAGATTTTGAAGGGGCGATCGCTGCTTTTGACAAAGCCATTCAAATTAATCCGAATTTCCCGGAAGCTTGGCTGGGTAGAGGCATCGCCCTGGCAGGATTGGAACGCTACAAAGAGGCTATTATCGCTTACAGCAATGCCCTACAAATTGAAGGTAATTTTCTAGAAGCTTGGAATTTGCGAGGCGAAGCTCTGGAAAAATTGCAGCAATACGAAGAAGCGATCGCCTGTTTTGATAAAGTAATCTCTCTGAGTTCGGAAGCAGAAATTACATCAAAAGTAGGTTTGCAGCAAGGCGCGGCGCTGGAAAAATTGCAGCGTTACGAAGACGCCGTCGCAGCTTACAACCGGGTAATTAAAATCGTGCCAGACAATTTTGAAGCGTGGTTGAAACGCGGCAACGCTCTCTCAAATTTGCAGCAGTACGAACAAGCTCTAGCATCATACGATCGAGCAATTACTATCTGGCCCGACAGCTACCAAGGCTGGGTGCAGCGAGCTTTAATCCTCGATAAAATGCAGCGCTATTCAGAAGCACTCGTCGCTTTTGACCAAGTGATTCAACTCAAGCCCGACAACTGGGAAGCTTGGGCGCAGCGGGGCGACGTTTTGCAAAAATTGCAGCGGACTCAAGATGCCATTACCTCTTACGGAATAGCCCTGGAAATCAAACCAGATTACTACGAAGCTCTAGTCAATCGAGAAGAATTGAGACTCAAGGGCGTGATGTCAGGAAAGTGGTAATAGGAGCATCCCAAGGATAGCTTTCTTTCGTAGTGTTCGCTCTCAGATAACGAAGCGAGATACATCTTGCTCCCTAGCAGGAGGCTCGCTGTCAGATATAAGCTGTGCAGTGTTCTGAGGGCCAACACTCCTAAAACATTCCCTCTTTTCTCTTCCTCTGCGTGCTCTGCGCCCTCTGCGGTGCATAAAAAAATCTAATTCATAAATTAAATAGTATTGCTATAAGCTGTTGTGCATTTAAATTGTATGTTGCGGGCGGGAGTTCCTGCCCACCCCACAAGAATGAAAATTTATTTTACCATGCAATTTAAATGCGGATTAGCTTAGGTCGGTAAAATTCGCTCAAGGAAGTAATAATATCGTGTCCAGTAAAAAAACCCTGAGCAGGTTGGTAGGGAGGTTTTTCGATAGGAAATAATATGAATGGTCGGCAAACATTAACTAATCAGAAGATGAATCGGCGACTCAAAACACTGATATCTGGTGGAACACGCAGGAGGCCTGCCTGTTCCATAAAAATGCCTGATGTCAGTTATAACTGAGCTCAGGCACTGTTCTCAATAAGACCCAATCAACCCGGTAACAGCGACAAAAAATCTCTGCTCTGGGCTCGATCCAGCAGCAAGAAACCAAGCGGATGACGCCAAGATTGTCAGATGTCAGTTATCACGAATACTTTCTGTTGCCGATGGCCCGCTCAGCACCCAAAATTGAAAATTATGATAGCCAATTGCTGATTTTGCTGGCTTCATGTTATAGTAGTTTTTCAAGAATTAAATTCGGTTGCGTAGTTTGTTGGTGTTTATTTACAAGCGTCTCTCCGAATCTAAATCTCTGCACCCTAATGATTCTGGAGATTTTATGTCGATTTACGTGGGTAATCTTTCATATGAGGTAACATCAGAGGACCTCAACGAAGTATTTGCCGAGTACGGTACTGTCAGCCGCGTCCAAGTGCCAATGGATCGGGAAACAGGGAAGATGCGGGGTTTTGCTTTTGTGGAAATGGCAAGCGAGGCAGAAGAAGCAGCAGCCATCGCAGCTCTAGACGGTGCTGAATGGATGGGCCGCGACTTGAAAGTCAACAAAGCAAAACCTCGCGAAAACAACAACAGACGCCCCTCGGGCGGTGGCGGTGGCTGGGGCGACAACGATCGCTCTTCACGACGCTACTAAGCTTTGAGACAGAAAATTAGAGTTTTGGTAGTTGAGGGCAGGTGGGAATGCTGCTTCTTTTTCAGGTTGTTCTATCGACCCGCCAAATAAAACTCGCAAACCTCTAAGTCAGTTTTGCCCCCTCCTTCGAGGGGGCTTTGTTTTTGGCAAAAAATCCCGCGAGGTACCTCTGCGGTGCAGTTATTAGTCTAGTTCGTGATTCGGTATCCTCTTAACTTCTTTTTTTAAGAGGCTGTCGGGATTTCTGGGATCGACTCCTGTAAACTATCAAACTAGAATTAAGCACAAAGAAAAGTTAGAATAACGACAAAACTCAATATTGCCCAGAACCACCAAACTATCTTTACCGAAGATTAGTTGAGAAAACCAGCCGAATATCAGCCAGTATCTTGATTTTGCCTGAATAAAGATGTCCAAGGTCTACAGCACGGCGGAACTCATTAAAATCCTCGAAGAAGAGCGCCAAGCCTGCTTGCATGGGCGGCGCCTCAACTTGACTCAAACTCCTGCTACAGGCAACCCCGTGATTGACCGCTTTCTCAAATCAGAGGGCGTTCAGAAGTTCACTGCCTATCAAAATTTTAAGGCTGCCGTGCACGAATACCAGCGGGAACATCAAGTTTCTGGGATTGTCTGGCGGGAAATTGCGGTTAAAGGCAATACTCTACGCTATCCCGCAGTGGATGAGGAATTAATAGCTCTACCGATTGATTTGATAACGCTGAAGGCAGCTAAGATTTCTATGTTGGAATTCTGGCAGCAGGTAACTGCGGGGATGGATTTGTATTTAAGCATTAACAGCGGCAAGGATTTTCGATCGATCGAGCCGGTTGATGTAGAGGCTATAGCACAGCGCACAGAATGGGCCAGTCTCTCGAACTGGGAAAAGTTGGATTTTCTAGAAATTTTGTTGCAGTTGGGCTGGGGGAAGCCGGAGGAAGCCTATTACAAGCGGGGATGGCCCACCTCGGGCAGCGAGTACATTCACGCCGTAAAACCCGGACAGCGGCCAATTTGTTAATTCGTAATGGGGAATGGGTAATTGCTAAAAGTCAAACTAAATCGCCAAATACTTGGGTAAACAGACTCATAGCAATACTTCCGACAGTTTTTGAACAGAGACACGATCGCGCCCTGAGCCCTGAATCCGATTTAGTATGGTTGGAAGCGGTTTGGGCTTTTTATGAGCGCGATCCAAACACCAATTATTATTGTAGGGATTGTCTTTGTGAGATATTTGCCGTGATTTAGACCCCATTTCTATCCATGATAAAACTAACATGAGAAAACTAAGTTTATGGGTGCAACAACTCAGCCTAATCTTGGGGGGAATTATGGCGGGTGTTTTCCTGGGAGAATTAGCTCTTCATCTCGGAGGAATTAAAGGTCTGAAAAAGCCCAGTGAGCCTGTCTCTTTTGAGATTTACAGATTAGACGATCCCGCTGGAGCTTGGTCATTGAATCCGGGCGCGTCTTTCGAGTGGCAGGGTGAAGGGGAGCGCTCATTCATCCACGCGAATAAAGATGGTTTACGCGAGCGTGAACATACGAAGGAGAAACCACCAAAAACTTTTCGGATCGCGGTGGTGGGAGATTCCTTTGCCGAAGCTTTACAAGTGCCGATGGAAAAGACTTTTTGGTGGAAAATGAGAAAGCAACTCAATAAAAAATGTACTGCTTTAAGCGATCGCAAAGTTGAGGTAATTAATTTTGGGGTTCAGGGTTATGGGACTGCTCAAGAACTAATGACTTTGCGCCATAAAGTCTGGAAATATTCTCCCGATTTAGTGATCTTAGCTTTTTTCCCGGGCAACGATCTTATTAACAATTCAAAAAAACTTGAGTTTTATAAACGTCGGCCCTATTTCGTCTATAAAAATGGTGAATTAGTCCCAGATATGTGATGGTTAAAAATGTCGCCGAAAGAACATGATTATTTGAAATTTTCCCTGGTTGATAATCTTCCCACTTGGTTGGTCAATAATTCACGCATTTTGCGGTTAGTCAGACAAGTGGATTTAGATAATAAGAAACGTCTGCTTGATGCCACAGAAAAAGAAGAATTTTCTAAGAACTTTCAAGAACCTATTGAGCCAGTATGGAAAGAGGCTTGGCAGGTGACAGAAGGATTAATTACACTAATGAATCAGGAAGTTAAGGCAAAAAAGGCAGATTTTATGGTTTTGATTGTCAGTACGGGAGCTCAAGTCCATCCCGATCCTATAGCTCGTCAAGGCTATATGAAACAATCTGGCATTAAGGACTTGTATTATCCTAATCACAGAATCAAATCTCTTGGCGATTCCCTCAATATTACGACATTGGATACAGTCCCGCGATTGCGAGAGTATGCAGAAAAAAATAAAACTTGCGTACATGGCTTTCCCAATGCTCTACCCTGTGAAGGCCATTGGAATAGTCAAGGCCATGAGCAAGTTGCTCAACTTATGGCACAACACTTATGCGATAAGTTCAAAGCAGAGCCTTCGGGTTCCACAAAAAATAACGCCCTAGTGAAATAACATTAATATAATTCTTCCCATTCGTGTCAACTTAACGTCAAACGTAATATCGGTCTGCTGTTTGACTATTAGGGTTCGATCCCCCCGGCGCCCCCTTCTTAAGCTATGCGTTACCCACATCTTTATTAACAATCAGGAAAGCTTTGTGCAACAAGGCTTTCCTGATTCATTTTCCCACCAGCCTTGACAATTTGACACTTATGTTTGTTGATAAAAAATCAAGTTTATTGAGAAGTAGTCATCGAGGAATGGGGGTTTGATAGCGTAAGAGCGCTCGCTATCCAAATGTTAAGAAAGATGTTTATAAAGCATAGCTTCTTAAGGGGGATTTAGGGGGATATAGACTCACATAAAACCGATATTTATCAAGGGTTTTAGTGTTAAGTTGACACCAATGAACACGGTCCCGTGTCCTGACTGTGGGTAATATTTGAAGCTCTCATTTATTAACATCAGGAATTTGACAAAGCATCAAGCCAAACCACTGATTTGGATCTGTCCAAACTTGCATCGGCATTAAACCACGCTGGGAAAGTTCTTTTTTTACAGTATTGAGATTAAACTTGCGCGATATTTCGCTGCGGATAGTTTCTCCCGCTGCAAATTCAACCGTTAAATTCAGAGCGCGCAACTGCACTGTTTGCGCTTTTTTACTTTTCAAGTGCATTTCAATTTGACATTCCTCTTGATTGTAAAAAGCCCAATGCTCGAACAGCGCCAAATCAAAATTTCCCTCATACCTCCGATTTAAATGCCGCAGCATATTCAAGTTAAATGCCGCCGTCACTCCTTGACTGTCATCGTAGGCAGGCTCTAAAATATCCTTAGATTTGTCTAAGTCAATTCCCAGCAAAAAATACTCTCCTGGCTGCAATGCACCGACAATTTGCGAGAAAAATACATCGCATTCTTGAGCGTTGAGATTGCCCAGGGTACTGCCTAGAAAGCAAATCATTCGGGTTGGCAACGGCGACGGTGAAATTTTAGCTAAGGCTAATTCGTAAGTGCTGACAAGTCCGTGAATGTGGAGCGACGGATAATCGGCCAACAGTTGACAAGCGCTGCTTTCTAGGATAGTAGGACTGATGTCGATCGGCAAATAGTGCAGGGGATATTCCAGTTGACTGTAAGCATCGAGGAGAATCCGAGTTTTGGTGGAACTGCCGCTGCCAAGTTCCACAATTTCGCAGGGGCCCGTTATACTTGCGATCGCCCCCGCGCACTCCTGCAAAATCGCCGTCTCAGTGCGTGTCAGGTAGTATTCTGGCAACTGGCAAATCAACTCGAACAAGTTTGAGCCGCGATCGTCGTAGAAATACTTTGGAGGCAGGGATTTGGGGTTTTGAGTCAACCCGCTAACTGCATCGCTGCCAGCATTGATTTCTGCGGGTGTCGGTGCTGCAGCGCTCACAAGTCGCTCTAAGTGCAGTCGCTTTTCTTTGGTTGAGCCTGAGGAAGCCGTGTCGGACAGTCTTGGGGATTTCATAAAGTAATTTTTAGATGCACATATGGGCCTAGCACGCAGTCGCGTTGCCAAAGATCGCGCTCAAAAGAGATTTTCCATGCCGATCTCGGTTCTCTATTGTCTCACCGGATGGCGATCGCGTCCAGTCTTAAAACTTAAAAATTAGCAACTAAAATTATCAAATAATTCACAAAAGTTTTTTTTATTTAATATTTTTACCTGGTCAAAACTTTGGCATTTAGCAAACACTCTTCTGATTCCCCATCAATCATTTTATATGGTATCCGTAAAAGAACCGTTATAAATTAGTAGGGAGGACTTTAGTCGGAGCGAGTGTATTGAGGACTTTAGTCTTCACTAAGAACCAAGGAGCGCACGGAGCCGTGCACTCGATAATTCTAATGAAATAGCGAACTACTTAGCACAGCGAAAACCACCAATAATTTGCCGCACACCCGGATAGTACCAATTCCGAAAAGTCGATCGCAGTGCCTGCGGAAAAGTCGCCCAACTCCCGCCTTTCAAAACCCGGTGTTCTCCATCAAAATAAACTTGAGAATATCCCCTGTAAGGATAACTTTCAAATCCCGGATAGGCATCAAAAGTTGAAGCAGTCCATTCCCAAACATTGCCCAACATATCGCAGCAACCAGCCGCACTTGCTCCTTTGGGATAGGCATCAACTGGCGAGGTACTTGCAATATTATTGCCGTGATTGCACAAAGTGCCGTTTGGCTGTTCTTTTCCCCAAGGATAGAGGTGATATGTTTGATTTGTGGCATCCCAACTCGCAGCTTTTTCCCATTCGGCTTCCGATGGCAAACGCTTGCCCGTGAAGTTGCAGTAAGCTTCAGCTTCGTACCAACTCACGCCGCAGACTGGATGGTTGTTGAAAGCTGGATTTTCTGACCAGTAAAGCGGTCGATCGACTTGAGCAGATTGCAGCCATTTCCAGCCGTCCGCTGACCACCAATCAGGATTTTGATAGCCGCCGGATTCCATGAAATCTCGGTATTGACGGCAAGTGACGGGATAGCGATCGATCGAGTATGCTTCTAAATAACATAGGTGGCGCGATCGCTCGTTATCCAAAGCCTCAGCAGCATCGCTTCCCATGTAAAATTCCCCGCCCGGAATTTCAATCGCTAAATTGGGAATTGGGCATGGGGCATGGGGCATCGGGAATTGGGCATTCTTCTTCGTTCTTCCTTCTTCGTTCTTCCCTCTTCCTTCTTCGTTCTTCCCTCTTTCTTCTTCCTTCTTCCTTTGCATTTGCAACACGAAAGCAACAGTTTCGCAGTGCTGGCTTTCGTGCTGAATAATAAACCGCCAGAGACGTTCTTGCTCGTCGATCGGCGCTACTTCCAAATAATCTAACACCTTTTTTCTCACCGCGTTCAGATAGCATTCAACTTCAGGTAACGTCGGCAGAAAAACCCGTTGTTTTTTTGGCAAAATATCAGCAGCAAACAGTTGGTGATACTCAGGAAAGACTGGCTTCAACCCCGCACACCGCTGCAGCAGCCACAAATCCTCAGTATAAGCAATGTGACCTAAGTGCCAGCCAACCGGACTGAAATCAGGATGAGCTTGGCGGCAGAAAGTATCGTAGTCGATGTCTGTAAATAGCTTGAAAGTGCCGCTGCGACACTGCTGCAAATCCCGATAAATTGCCTCTCTACAAGATTGGATAGAATTGGATATCACGGTCTACTCCGGTACTGATAATGCTCTGGACTGGACACTCGTGCCAATTGCCAGCAAATAAAGGTTCAGAAGCAATGATGACAGAATCCGGGAAATTTAAATCGTCTCGCAGCCAATAGAGGGAAGGAGGGGTTTTTTGGGAAGCAAAGCGAGAGGCAACGAGCTGGTGTCCGTCGCTGATAATTATATTAGCTGAAAATTCTACTTGGTGAAAGCTTGCTAACTCTGCCAAAGTTTTCAGCGTGTTTTGCAAAGCAGCTTCTAGAGTCAGATTGGCGGCTGTCAATTCATTGACAAACAAGCCGAAGATATGCTCTGAATCTGTAGTGCCGTTAATTGATTGATAAAGCGTATCGCTGAGGCGATCGCGAATTGGTCTGTAAAGAGTTCGCCGAAAATTCTCCACAAAGCCATTGTGTACGAACAGCAGGCGATCGTTCTGAAACGGCTGACAGTTGCTCAAATCTACAGCTTGTCCTGAAGTTGCACTGCGAACATATCCGATCGCGCATCCGGATTCAACGTATCGACTGATACTCGGAAGGTTAACGTCGCTCCAAATTGGCTGTACATTTTTATAAGTAAACGGGTCAGTATCTAGATGCGGGTGATACCAACCAATACCAAAACCGTCAGCATTGAGTAGACCAGAAGTCATTTCGTGGGGATCGTAACTCTGCACAATTAGGGAATGTTCCGGCTTGTACAAAATAGAATCGAGTAAAATCGGCTCCCCGAGGTAGCCAAGCAAACGGCACATAAAATTTTTGCAGCAATTTGATTAGCATTGTAGGCCATTAGTCGGCTTCTTAGCCGATCGCCCATCTTCAGCGCTAGAAGGTTTTTTGTAGGTTGCTGCCAGCATCGCAGTACAAACGCTACAGTTAAGGTAGAACCCCAGCAGCACAAGGAGACTCTTGAATGTTCCTCGACGAACTCACGCCAATGGTCAAAGAATTGATCCAACAGCCCATCGCCTTCACTGGCGGATTTTTTTCGGGCCTGCTTCGACTCAACCTTCACGAAGAGCCCGTTAAAAGCTGGATCGACTCGCAAGCCGGTTCAACTTCATACACTACTCCCCCAGCCGAACCCACCAACGGTAAAAGCACGGGGCCTCAGTCAATCTCGATCGACTAAGGAAAAGCATTGACATTCTCCCGCCGCTAATTCGGGATACCGAATATAGCGGGGGATGCCAAAGATCTTTCTGTGGGCTTCCTCTTTCTACGAGTTGACTTGCTTGAACGAGTTTCCTCCTCCAAGTATTGGTCAGCCTCACGCCTAGGCATTAATTCCCATGGGACCCACCGTAATTAATGCTTTTTCTAAAATGTTTCGTGCAGCGTTCCAATCTCTGTCCTGAGAATGTCCACAATGATAGCAAGTATGTAATCTGGTGCTTAAAGACTTTTTGACGGCCTCCCCACAATTCAAGCCATTTTGTGAAGTGTAGTGGGGTAGTACAGCAACTGTTACCACGCCGAACACTTTCCCAAAATACTCAAACCAACTACGGAACTGAGTCCACCCTGCGTCAGAAATGGATGTAGAAAGATGTCGATTTTTCACCATATTTCGACCTTCAATTCCTCCTAGGTCACTATGTCGTTGGACATCACTACGCACCTTGGCGTTTTGACAGCAAAGTCTTAAGGAAATGGCGACTTACCTGGAGGTATTTTCTAGCCAGTTTATTTCTAAACTTAGCTCTATTATTGGAACCTTTTTTGGCCTTAGACATACGACATTAAAGTCGCCTCAAAGACTTTTGAGATTTACGAATATGACCCCGAGTCCCTACTGTTTGCCCGTCGGAATCGGTGTAAAAGTGATTCAATCCCACATCAATACCGACCCGATCGGCAGTTTGTTCACCTTTATCCAACCGTTCTTGGTCAAGACAAAATCAAGCCTAGTATCCGTCTGCACGACAGACAACGCGGACACGCTTAATCTGCTTCAATTAATAGAAATGCCAATCGCAGGTTCCCCACATTTTAAAATTTCCCGCTTTAAAACAGTCAGAAAAAGTGATATAGCGGTTCGATCGCGTGGTGAGGTATGGGGGCAAGTCCTATGCCCATGCCCTATGCCCGCGAGAACACCTCATGTTACTGAGAAAGGCTATATATCGCCGCTCTTCCGAAAGCTTCCATCCATTGGTTTCGTACTCAACAGAACAGTGAGTTTGTTCTTTTTTGAACCGAGGATACCCCTTTTTTCTTGGCTTGCGCTTCTTGCAGTTGTCATAAAAGCGAGAAATGACAGAACCTGCTCTTTCTACCCTAGCTTTACCTGCCAGAAAATTGAGGTTTTTAGCCAAATCCAATTGACTTGCCAGTACAGCCCAATATGAACTTAACTCGTATTTACCCATGCCCTTATTGTCCAGCCCGTATTTCAGGCAAATGTTCCGAACAAAACGAGCAGTGCGAATAGCTTCATTCAGATTTCCCTACTGCTCTTTCGTTCCTTCCAGTTTTGCTTCCAATACCAACATCTTTACACTCAAATCATTGACTTAAGTATAAATCATGGGCTAGTTGGGTGTCTACAGAAATTGTCAAAAAAGATCTGCACCCCGCCCTCTTTCTACAGCCCTTAAAATTGGTTGGAGTGCGTCTCCTTTTTGACGCCGCGGGTTTAGGTAAAATCAAAATCGGTACCTCATCTACCTGACCAAGGCTATACTATACAATATGTGTTTATGACTCCAGCGAGGAGCGCTGTAGTAGAAGGAAGGAAAAATATTATGTTGAAAAACCTGAATTTACAAACCAGACTGATCGGCGCATTTCTGATGATGGGACTTTTAGTATTTTTAGTAGCCTGGGTAGGAGGGGTTTCAACATCTAATCTCAGTCAACACATAGAGACTATCGGTAAAAATAACTTACCGCGTATAGAAGCATTATTGAAAATTAACGAGGGACAAACCCAAATTGAGTCATCAGAGAGAGCGTTAATTAATCCGGAACTCACTCTAGCAGAAAGGCAAGATGCCTTAAACAGAATGGATAAGGCTTGGCAGCAGATTCAAGATGGGTTTAAAGCATACGAAGCCAGTACACGTACCTCAGAGGAAGAGGCACTATATCAAGAGATGCTTAAGTATTGGGAGGATTGGAAGCAGGCAGATCAAGAACTCCTGCAAATTAATCAAGAATTTGAAAAAGTGGGAATTTTGAATCCTTTGGCTTTGCAGATAGAACTAATTAATCAGGGTAAAAGTAATTCGCCAGAAATGGAAAGAGCCAAGATAGCTAGTAACCTCTTAAATAAACTTAGTCAGCAAGCTAAGGTAATTCGCGTTAAATTTATGAGGTCTGAAAAATCAACCTTAGCAGTTGCTGCTTATAACAGAGAACAAGCAGATAACGCTTATCAAACCGCACAAAATGATATTAGTAAGACTCAAGTATCCGTCTTACTCGGGATGACAGTTGGACCGCTAACCGCGATTATTTTAGGAATAGCTTTAAGTATAGCGATCGCCAAACCTTTAGATAAGGCCCTGAAAGGTATTATTAATATGATTGTTAGTTCTTCCACCGAGATCGCTGCTACAATTGAGCAACAGGAACGTATTGCTGTACAACAAGCTGCTTCTGTTAATCAAACAACTACCACAATGGATGAATTGGGGGCATCATCGAGGCAATCAGCTATGCAAGCCGAATCAGCCCTTGAGAAGGCCAGTCATGTCTTAAACATGGCAGCAGAAGGCAGTAAAGTAGTGCAGAAAACCCAGCAGGGAATGTTGACTTTGACGGAAAAAGTTGGAGCGATCGCCGAGCAAGTTTTATATTTGAGCCAGCAAACCAATCAGATTGCTAATATTACCACTTTAGTCAGCGATTTGGCTAATCAAACTAATATGCTGGCAATTAACGCCACAGTGGAAGCAGTACGCGCCGGAGAACAAGGAAAGGGGTTTGGGGTGGTGGCCAAGGAAATTCGCAGACTGGCAGATCAAAGCAAGAAATCGGCGGCTGAGATTAATGATTTGATAAACGATATACAGAATGCCATTAATAAGACAGTGATGGTAACAGATGAGGGGAATACAACTTTAGATAATAGCCTGAAATTGACTGAGGGTACGGCGGAAACTTTTAACCATGTGGCTAATGCTATTAACAGTGTTGTTGTCAGCAGTCAGCAAATTTATCTGAATACCAAACAGCAGGCGCTAGCTATTGAGCAAGTGGTAGATGCGATGAATGCTCTGAATAAAGGAGCAGGGGAAACAGCCATCGGTATTACCCAAAGTCGAATTGGCACTCAAAAACTTAACCAAGCGGCTTTAAATCTCAGATATGTACTTTAATTCAGAAAAGTAATATCCTAAACTGGGGATTAAGGAGATGGGGATAAAATTTTCCCAATTCCCCATTTCGCATTTCGCATTTCCCATTTTGTCAAAGGATTGAAGGTGACATATCCCCGTCTCAGAAAGGACTGGGGATATGTCACGTAGGTTTCCTCCAAGGGCTGTCTAGATGTGTATAGCAATTCTCAAGTGAGTGAGGTACAAATTTAGATTTTAGATTAAAGAATTGAAGAAGTGGGGAATTGGTAATTAACTGGCAAGTACCTCACGAAAGTTGAGAACCGCTATATCAATGATTGTGGCGCGCAGCAACCCAATATATTAGACCTTGTTAGTCGCTTAGTTTCCGAAGATGCTTGGCAATTCGTCGCCCACCCCTCATATCAATTCCGGTTACACCGGAATGATGGGGAGCCGGGAGTAGTCCGTGGGGGAAGGGGGAATTATTGACCTTGACTTTATCCTTTCCATCCAACCGGAAACGATATTACTCCTCTGATAAACGGGACTTAAACAAATTTTAAGTCCAAACAGAGCATCGAACTGGCTTTAGATAAAACAAATACGTCCCTGTTTTATTGTAACAAAAAAAAACTGTAAGATATATAGCAATCCTAAATGATTTGTGAGAAAAAACCATAGCTAAAAAGCTTGGGAAAGTCAAATATTTGGAGATGAGTGACTACTGTAAATAAACATTTAACTACACCAAAAGACTTGCAAAGATAATAATACTCTCGCACAAAGCGCTTAGCTTATAACCAAATATCCTCGCTCGGATTCTGTTGCGGAGCATTAGGGGCAAATCGAATACAAGTAATCTTCTAGTTGCCTTCATCTAGTCCTTGATTAACAGATTCTAAATACGCTTTCATCTCCTTCGACCGATGGTAACTGGCTCCATCCCTGCCACAAAGCGATACGACTCTCAAGACACTGGCTCAGCAAGTAGTTGAGAAAGCCAATAGTGTTCTCAGAATTGCCAGCTTTATAAGCTTGAATCAGACATTGCCCAGTAGCCAATTTCACTGCACCGTAATAAGTCTGTTTACTTCGTTGATTTACAACAGGAACATCCATGCGTTCGTCTGTTCTTCCCCAGATATAGCTGCAAACGTCTCCCCATAACAAATGACCTTCATCCTCAAAGAAGACGACGAACTGACCAAAGATAATCTCGCCACGACGGGCTTCTAACCAATCGCCAATCTCCTGTTTTTTTTTGAACCAAAGCCGGATATTCTTTAGGGTTGTGTTTTTGCGTCTTTTTCCAGCTAATACCAGCTTGTTCAAGCAGCCTATAATAACTTTCCTTTGAGTCAAACACGACACCGTACTCATCTTCGATGTAATGTTGCAGTTCTGCCAGATTCCAATAATTTTTGGTTTTCAACCAAGTAATGGCTGCCTGACGTTGCTCGGGTTCTAAATAACCAACTGACCCTGAATATGAAAAGAGTAGCGCGGATACTCCCATCTGTTGATAACGGTGTGTCCATTTGCTAATAAATCCAGAACTTACACCGATAATTCCTTGAATCTCAGGCGTGTTTATAACATTGCAGAAACATCTTAACAGCAACCGCTCGTTTCAACTCACGAGTATCGGGATTGAACTGGAGCAACTCATTTAATGGATTTAGCATAAGTTGGGTCTGACTAAGATTTATTACCTCTCTACTTTCTCACATTTGGTTTGGGATGGCTATAGTAGGCTTTAAAATTCCCTGGAACTTTACCTATTGGTTTAACTCCCAAAGGTGTATTTTTTTTCATTCAATCGTTTTTAAACCAATTATATTTTCATCTACGCACCCATATTTCAGCCCTGTTTGGGCGGGATGTGGGGTCATAGACAACCACAAAGCGACTTTAAGTAATTTTTTTATTTTTTTTAAACTCTATACCTGCCGCCTTATCTTTTTTGATACTCGAAGGTCTTGGTGCTTTGAATTTAGCTTTAATTCGATAGTGTACTTGCTTGTGTCATGTTTGCTTCTTGACTGATACTTGATAGTTCTATTCTACCCATGCCACAATTTATTTATAACTTTTACTTTTACAGGCTTTCTCACTTATTTTGCCTGCTATTACCGCTATTACTGTTCTGGTAATTACTCGGAACCTACCCGTTAATTCCCCTATTTTTAGGAGTTATGGGAGACCGCAAATACTATACTTTTTCAACCATCTATGTACAGTAATTCTATGTAATCCTAAAGGTTCAGCTACATCCGTAATGCTTTTACTCGCTCCACCTTTTAACCCATAAAGTGCCTGTTTTGGGGGTCAGTTATGATTTACGGCGCTCCTAAAAAAATATTTTTAACTTTCTCGCTGTTAAATCAATTCTTTCATGGTAATCTACTTTCTGGCAAGAATCCTTAAATTATCATTATCATTGTAGCATGATTTTAGGGAAATGCTATTAGAGATAAACGCAGCCGTGAGAGGCATTTAGTTCTGGTATTTTGTGCTTACACTTTTTTTCTATGGCATAGCTTAACGGGAGGATTAAGACGCAGGTCAACCCACAAACCTTTAAACACCTTTACTGATGCGGTCGAAGCGTTTGGGACAGCAATATATTTTCGGTTTGTGTGTTGTGGCTGAAGCAACATTGGGGCGTATTCTCTGCTTATAAAGCAAGTTCGATACTCTGTTTGGGCTTAAAATTTGTTTAAGTGCTGTTAAAATCAAATATTGTTCAGGGGTGGGATTCCTCACCGCCACCAAATTCATCTCATCCCTCACCCGAACGGTGAGTGAGAGCTTCTTTTTGCTCAAACTAACTATTGCAGCCAGTACAAAGGGTCAGTGCGGGCTAACCCTTTTAGTCAGATTCGATTGCCCAGTCGAATCCTAGATACCACTTGAAAGTTAAATTAACAGGTTATTATGTATAGCACAACAATTTCAGTTCGATCGACATGACTATCTATATTGGAAATCTTTCTTACCGCGCCACCGAAGAAGACCTGAAAGCAGTATTTGCAGAGTACGGTACTGTCAAGCGAGTTGTCTTGCCTACCGACAGGGAAACTGGTCGGATGCGCGGTTTTGCATTTGTTGAGATGATGGAGGATGCCCAAGAAGACGCTGCAATTGCCGAATTAGACGGTGCAGAGTGGATGGGGCGCCCCTTGCGAGTGAACAAAGCTAAACCCAAAGAAGAGGGAAGTCGAGGCACAGGTATTAAGAGAAACGACGGATATTAGTCCCCGATGCGGCGGTTGACATCCTCTCGGAACCCACCTGATGCGCAAGTGCGCAAGTAGCGCCGAATTGCTAGCAGCAGTTGATTTTGGGGATGCAATGTCAAATCCGCTGCATAAAAACATCGATTTTTTACAGGAGCCTGTGGTATGGTTTTATTACAAGAATTGGATGCCAAAGAATG
Organism: Microcoleus sp. AR_TQ3_B6; assembly: GCF_036702785.1. Classification (NCBI taxonomy): domain Bacteria; kingdom Bacillati; phylum Cyanobacteriota; class Cyanophyceae; order Oscillatoriales; family Microcoleaceae; genus Microcoleus; species Microcoleus sp. AR_TQ3_B6. The sequence goes on from NZ_JAUBVJ010000033.1 coordinate 54,504, forward strand.
GGTAAAAACGCGCAGTTCCCTAGACGGTGAAGCAACATTTCTCACCTGGAACGGTTATATTTACTCTTTTGTCCCCAACGAACCGAAAAAGCGCTTGTTCAAAATACTTGGCATGAGTACAAGCAGGTGTATTGCTGACGGCGAGGGCGCCTGGAAATTCACCTCGCGAGAACTAACTTACTATCTCGACCCCAGCAGCGGAAAAATTATCCACAAATGGGAGAACCCTTGGACAGGAGAAACCCTAACGGTTGCTCACGTTGCTAACAACCCCGTCCAAGGTAATTTTAAAGGAATTTTCCCGGCTAAAGTAGAGCCTGAACTTACGACTTTTGTCTTTGACTTATTTCCCAACTATCCTAATCCTTTAGCTGAGGATGCCAGATTTGTTGATTACAGTCCAAATCCCATCTATCAAGCAGCGGAATTATTTAAGCTGACAGTGCCCACAGCAGAATTATTAAATCCCGAACTGGTCTCGGTTTCTCAAGTAATTCTGAGTTGGGATAGAATCGGGCCGTGGCTGCCATGGATGAAAATGGGAAATCGACCCGGTAACATGATTTACAGTGCTACGGGTTTCAAAGTCAAGAGTTGGAGAGAATTACCTCAATTGCTGCAAGATGAAATTCAAACTCGCATTCCTTTGTATAAAGATGCGCCGAAATCGCAATTAGATGTGGAAGATATGAGTTCTTGGATTTATTTTCAACAGAACTTTGATGCTTATCTCGCGGGAGAAAGATTCCCTCTGCTAGCACCGGAAGCATAAGCTGATAATAGATGAATGCCCTCAATGACTTCGCGATCGCGCGGCCTGAAAATCAGTTCAGGGGGTGACAACCCCGTGTTGACCCATAACTAACAAAGGTTAGACCGATTTATGGTAAAAAAGATGGGGCCAATTTTTATAAGCAACCCCATCTATATACAATGTTGCCTCCATTTTACCAAAATTGTTTCCAAGGACAACTAAAAAAAGCGGAATACTTAACTCTGCAAATTTTATTTTTTTTGCTGCAAGCACATAAACAAGTAAGCATTGAATCGCTGGCAACAGTCATGCCATACCCGATCGCATTTGAGAGTAGAAGACGCGCCATTCAAAGATTTTTGAAATTACCGACTCTCACTATTAAAAATTTGTGGTTTCCTCTGATAAAATACATCTTAAGAACTCAATTCAACAAACATAAAGACTTAATAGTTGCTATTGATAGGACGCAGTGGCGTGACCGAAATATATTTTTCATCGGCCTAATGTGGCGGCAAAGAGCTTTACCCTTGTACTGGCAAATTTTACCCAAAAAATGGTGCAGTAAGATCGCAGAGCAAAACAAAATAATTATCCCTATTTTGCCGCTGCTAAACAAATATAAATTCGTACTCATAGGAGACCGCGAATTTGGGAGCATCAAACTTGCCCAATGGTTAAGCGAAAAGAATGTAAGGTTTGTTTTAAGAATACAAAAGGGGCGATATATTGAAGAAGGAGAAATTTTTCTGACGGGGCGAAATGTCGCCCCGTCAGAAGTACCCGGGTGTACCTTCCGTAAGATTGATGTCTTTTCCTTTTAGCTCTAAAAGGAGATAGGGATTAGATTTTGTGGGTAAAAATATATCATCATTTTCAATAGTTTTTCTAGCTGCTTTATCAGCTATTCCACCACCATTAGTATCATATTCGGAACCTCATCAGATTCAAATCCCAATGCTTACAAAAACTGAGGTAAAAAGTGAGCACTGACAATAGCTTCTGAAGCGCCTTGAGGAAGGCTTTGTAATGCAGCTTGAAGGGTAGTGGCTGGGGCATTATTCATGAGGAGGGAAATTCAGTAATAATTTGAACTGACGATATTATAATACTACATTATTATGAATTTTGGCGAGGATCGCCAGAGGGAGGATGCCACCCTGGCCTAATCCATAAACGACGAGCTCTGATAATCGCTCCTTCATTATGATATTGATCGTTAAGGTCTAATCGATCGCAGGTTCCCCTACCTGTTGGAGTAATACCCATTATTTATAAACTATCTGCAGACCAGTTAAAATGCTCAGACCATTGCTGTTGACGGGGGTTAAACAAGGTTACTTCTTGTTCTGTTTCTGGGTCAGTACCAGTGACAAAATTATAGCGATTATTATTACAGCGATGACAAGCTAAAGCTAAGTTTTCAAGTTCATCGCTACTACCAATCGATCGAGGTAAAATAAGATCTATCGTAAATAGAGTATAGCTACTTTCTTCCGCTGAATGGCAATATTCACAAAGAAAATTAGCTCTACTTCCTACTAAATTTATAGTAGGGCGGTTTACGGACATGAGGCTGCTATAACTTTAGCGTTAATTAAGGTAAAAATCCGATATAGTTCTAGTAAGCTTGCTAATTCTACAACCTCTTCTGAAGTTAAAAGATTAGCCTTTTTTCTGTCGGCTAGTTCTTCTAATCTGGCTTGCAGGTTTTCGGTCAATTTGAATAAGTAAAGATTTCTGACTTTCTGAATCGAAATCTCACCATCGATCCAGTAGGAAGGTTGTACCATAAGTTGAGTTCTCATGGTGATTCAATTACTCCAATTACTACATGGATAGTTTTGATTGTCTCATGAGAAGGAAAGGATTACTTTAGAAAGAGCCGACCTACTTACGCACGGCGCGATCGAAGAAACCGAGTTTTTTACCGAATCTGTCTGCTAAAACAAATTATTTTCGCCAAAAACCCGGTTTCTGACCCTACAGTGGGTAAATTCTGCTAACTTGACTTAGTTTCTTTCTTAGTCTTTGTCGCAGTCGCCGTCTTTTTAGCAGTGGTTGTCTTCGCTGCAGTTGTCGTCTTTTTAGCAGTAGTTTTCTTCGCTGCAGTCTTCTTCGTTGCAGTTTCCGATTTCTCCGCAGTTGTCTTAGTTGACTTCTTGGATTTGCTGCTAGATTTACTGCCTCCCGCTGCTTCCTTCGTTGCTAACAATTCCAGTGCTCTTTGCAAGGTGAAATTCTCCACAGATTCATCCTTCGACAAAGAAGCATTGATATCGCCGTGTTTCACGTAGGGACCGTAGCGGCCGTCGTAAACATTGATCGGTTCTCCCGACTCTGGATGGGCGCCCAATTCCTTTAAAGGTGTCGCTGTTTTGCTGCGGCCGCGGGCGGCTTTCGGCTGCGATAATAACTCTAAAGCCCGATCGAGCGTTATCGTCAAAACATCATCCGGCGGTTTGATCGATCGATAATCTTTCCCCACCTTACCCTGGTCATGCACCACATAAGGCCCGTACATCCCCAAATTAGCTTGCACCTTCGCCCCCGTGTCCGGGTGAGAGCCCAACAACCGGGGTAAAGTCAACAAACTCACCGCCATATCCAGCGTCACGCTATCCTTATCCGTCCCCTTCGGTAAAGAAGCCCGCTTCGGTTTCTTGTTCGTTTCCGAAACATCCCCCAACTGAACGTATGGCCCATAACTGCCAATCAGCACATAAATCGGTTCCCCGGTTTCCGGGTGGAGTCCCAATTTTTCCGGGCCTTCGGTTTTTTGCTTTAACAGAAACTCCACTTGTTCCGGATCTAAATCTGCCGGCGTCAAATCTTGGGGAATCGATGCTTTTACCAGGCCTTCTTCGCTTTCCGATTCCAGGTAGGCGCCGAATTTGCCTATGCAGACTTTTGCTGGCAAATTCTCCAATATCACAGTTCGGGCAACTTTCGCGTCTATCTGGCTTTCCTGTTCTTTGACTTGGGTGGCGAGTCCGGTTTCCCCTTTATAAAACTTTTGCAAATACGGCAGCCATGAAGCCTCGCCGGTGGCAATTTCATCGAGGGTTTGTTCCATTCGGGAAGTAAAACCGGTGTCTACTAAATCGGGAAAATGTGTTTCCAATAAAGTAGTGACGGCGAAAGCGGTGAATGTCGGAATTAGGGCATTAGCTATTAATTTGGCATATCCCCGATCGACAATTGTCCCGATAATACTCGCATAGGTACTCGGACGGCCCACACCTTCGCTTTCGAGCATTTTGACCAGAGAGGCTTCCGTGTAGCGGGCGGGAGGTTGAGTTTCGTGCCCAACTGCCTCTAAATCCTGACAATTAGGTTTATCCCCCACCTTCAGCGCCGGCAAAATCACCTCTTGGTCTTCCAGCGCCGCATCTGGATCGTCGGAACCTTCCACGTAAGCCCGCAAAAAGCCTGGAAAATCAATCCGTTTGCCGCTGGAACGGAAACCGGCATCTTCTACCTGAGTTTGTACCGTAACGTGAGTTTGGCGGGAATCGGCCATTTGAGAAGCGACAGTCCGCTTCCAAATCAAATCATAGAGGCGGAAATCAATCCCATCCAATCCCGTTTGCTGCGGAGTCCGAAAAGTGCTGCCGGCGGGACGGATAGCTTCGTGGGCTTCCTGGGCGCCTTTGCTTTTGGTGGTGTATTTGCGCGGTTGGGGGCTGAGGTATTCGCTGCCGTAAAGTTCTTGCACGCAACTGCGCGCCGCTGCGATTGCCTGTTCGGACAAATGCACCGAATCCGTCCGCATATAGGTGATAAAACCGCGTTCGTAGAGACTTTGGGCAATGCGCATAGTTTCCCGCGCACCCAGCCGCAGCTTGCGGTTAGCTTCCTGCTGCAAAGTCGAGGTCGTAAACGGCGGCGAAGGTTTGCGGGTGACTGGCCGTTCTTCGAGATTGGTGACAGTCCAAGGTTTGTTTTGAATGCGTGAGAGTAAAGCCCGCGCCTGTTCTTCGTTCAGCAAAAGTACGCGGCGGCCGGAGATAATTTGCCCCGTATTTTCATCAAAATCGCTGCCGTTTGCAACTTTGACTTTGCCGACTGTCACGAGTTTGGCGTCAAAGGAAATCTTGCCCTTTTCCAAAAGGGCTTTTAAATCCCAGTAACTACCTTGGCGGAAAGCCCGGCGTTCCCGTTCCCGGCGCACCAAAAGCCTGACTGCGACGGACTGGACTCTACCGGCGGACAAACCCCAAGCGATTTTTTTCCACAGTAGCGGAGAGAGTGTGTAACCGACGAGTCTATCGAGAATTCGGCGAGTTTCTTGGGCTTGTACAACTCGATTGTCGATATCGCGGCAGTGAGTTAAGGCGTCGCGGATAGCTTCGCGGGTGATTTCGTGAAACACCATCCGCTTGATGGGAACTTTGGGTTTGAGGATTTGCAGCAAATGCCAGGAAATACTTTCGCCTTCCCGGTCTTCGTCAGTGGCTAGAATCAGTTCTGTGGCGTCTTTGAGGGCGTCTTTGAGTTCTTTAACAATTTTCTTTTTATCTTTCGGGATGACGTAGAGGGGTTCAAAGTCTGCCTCCACGTTTACGCCGAGTTGCGCCCATTTTTCTCCTTTAACGGCTTCTGGTATTTCTTCGGCGGAGGATGGTAGGTCGCGGACATGGCCCATCGATGCCTCTACACGGTAGGTGGAGGGCAGGAAGTTGCGGATGGTACGGGCTTTTGTGGGAGATTCGACGATGACTAAGGTTGACATGGCATCTTTTAAATATGGATAGCAGCGCAGCTAGAGGGTCTAAATTAGAGAGTGTAGGTCAGATGTCAAGGTTTCTTTCAACTTTGGGCGATTATTTTCAAACTACCTTAATTTTTAAGTTACTGCCGATCGGGTGGCAGGTGACAAGCTGATGGGATTTTACTGCTTTCGGGCCAGAGGCTGCGAATCGCCTCTCTAAAAGATGCACTCCTTGGATGACCTGACTTTAGCAGAATTGTCGCTAACTGGATGTTGAGACTGCTGGATGCGGGCTGATGGTTCCTCAATCTTGTTGTAACTTGAAGCTTATGTCCGGGTTGGGCGCTCGATTTGAGATTGGAAATTTGAGATTTGAGATGGGGAAAGATTGAGTGAGTAGAGGTTTGGGACTAGGGATTTGAGATTTGAAATTTGAGATTTGAGATGGGGAAAGATTGAGTGAGTAGAGGTTTGGGACTAGGGATTTGAGATTGGAAATTTGAGATTTGAGATGGGGAAAGATTGAGTGAGTAGAGGTTTGGGACTCGGGTACAGTACGCTGTGCAGTATAAGCGGGGTCATCGGACAAAAAGCAATCACAGGGGGTTAAAATTACTTGAGCGATCGATCGATTCTCTGAACAATGCTATGACATTTGAATTTGACCATCTTTTCATCCTTACTGATATTGGTGCTTCCGAAGCTAATCGTTTATCCTCATTCGGTTTAGTTGAGGGTGCATCTCGCATTCATCACGGACAAGGTACAGCCAATCGCTGTTTTTTTTTCCATAACGCCATGTTGGAATTGTTATGGATTCACGATCCAGAAGAGGCGAAGTCTGAACCAATTTATCGGACTCGTCTTTGGGAGCGATCGACAAATCGGAATAATGGTGCGTGTCCGTTTGGCATCTGTTTGCGTCCAGCCAAAGGTTCTGAGGACACAGTTGCATTTTCTAGTTGGGCATATCGTCCACCTTATTTACCTGAAACGATGAGTATCGCGGTGGCAACAAATAGTGATGTGTTGACTGAGCCGATGCTTTTCCAAATTTCCTTTGGTAAACGTCCCGATCAATACTCTGGTGAGAGGTCACAGCCTTTGGAGCATAGTGTTGGTTTCCGGGAAATTACTCGTGTAGAATTAGTCAGTCCTGCTGCCAATAATCCCTCACCTGAACTTCAAGCAGTGCTCGACACAAATCAGATAAAGTTACGACTCGGAACCGAGTATTTTGTGGAGCTTGGTTTTGATGGAGAAGTGCAGGGGAAACGGGTAGATTTTCGACCGGGATTGCCACTGATTATCAGGTGGTAGCGTGAATCGGCAACCTACTCCTATACCTGAGAGCGATTTTATCTTCGACCAAAATATTGGAACGAGCGCCCTTGTAGAGACTGTTAATTTAATTATAAAATAACCCTTTAACCCTTCTAGTCCCAAGAGTATCGTCCGATGAACAAAAAAAATCGACTAGCAGCTCGATCCATCGCAGCGCTGGTAAGTTTAGCATTAACCGTCGCACTTTTTATATATTCCCCAGTCGTCGCTCAAAATCCTCGCAGAAATTCCCCCACACCCACCGCAACAACCGCAGCCAAAAATCCTGCCACACAACGCCCAGAAAATTCCCAACCTTCTTTCAAAAGTCCTCCAAATACCGACGGGCCAACTGAAGTTTCCCTCGGTTTCTACCTCATCAACCTCGGTCGCATTAATCAATCAGATGAGACTATCGATGTCAGCGGCTATTTTGCCGCAACTTGGCAAGATCCGCGCCTAGCCTTTGACCCGAAAACAGTTGGCGACACAGTAATTCGCTACACTCCCGAAAAAATATGGGAACCAAATTTAACAATTGTCAACGCTTCGTCAGCCGCGAAAACAGTTGCGCAGGACTTAACCGTGCAACCCGACGGGACTGTAAATTATCTACAACTCATTAACGCGACGGTATCGTCGGACTTAGATTTGAGAAAGTTTCCCTTTGACTCGCAAACTGTGAAGATTGTCTGGGAATCATTGTCTTTTGATGACCGAGGTGTAGTTTTTAAAGAAAATCCAACGCTGACTGGATCCAGCGAAGATTCTTTCGTTTCTTTATCCGAATGGAAAATTCTCGGTATCAGCACCCCCATCACTGGCAACAAATTTATCAAGGAGAATAAAACCTATGCGCGATACGTATTTGAAATTAAACTCCATCGCAATTACCAATTTTACATATTTAAGGTCTTTATTCCCCTGCTGCTAATTACGCTGATTTCTTGGGCGACTTTTTGGATCAATGCGAACACGGCTTTTGCCACTCAGATGAGTTTAGGCATTACCAGCACCCTCACGGCAATAACTTTTAACTTTACCGTTGCTAATTCTTTGCCTAGATTATCTTACATGACTATGCTGGACGCATACATATTTATCTGTTACCTCTTTTTCTTCTCGTCGATTATGGCTAATGTCAGCGTGCATTTCTTGCTAAACAACCACGAAAAGCCAGAATTTACCGTTGGGGTGGTGAGAAAGTTTCGCTGGATATTTCCTTTAGCTTTTCTCCTCTGTCAATCTATAGTAATGACAAGTTTTTTCTGGCGCTCCTGAACCAGAAAGATTGTTTGAAATGTAGTTGAAAAATTCAAGAGCGAGCGCGTTTTTACATCCCGGTTAATGAGTTCTGCAAGCAGTAGGTGTCATGCCCGTAAACTGCCGAAACTATATTTACTAAAATGGCTGTGGCTGTTGAACCCGCACCAATACGGGAATTTCTAGGTTCGATCGCTCTGTTTTTTTTACCACGGCTCTTTGAACAGATGACTAAAATAAAATTTACTCATATGCCTAGCAATGCAGCTAAATTTGCAAGTTTGATGTCTTGGCTTAGATATTTGTTGATGTATAGCATTTATCAGTTTTGTGGGGCAACTGCCCATATAAATAATAAATTATCTTGAAAATTCCCTTTCACTTTACCTATTGGTTTGACTTCAAAAGCTGTAATCTTGTTTTTTTCAATCGTTTTTAAGCCAATTAATTCTCGTTTTATCTTGACACCAATATTTGAGTTTATTTTTTTTTTTTCGGTATGGGCGGTTGTAGACTCTAAAGGGCAAGCTACTTTGAGTATTTTTTTTTAGTCGGTTTTAAAGCTCGATGCCTGCCTCCTGAGCTTTTTGTTTACTCACAGGCTTTGGTACCTTTAAGTTGGCTTTCATGCGATAGTGTACTTGCTTGTGTAATGTTTGATATTTGACTGAGACTTGATAGTTCTCTTCAACCCATTGACCAATTTCTTTATAAGTCTTAAACTCACAGGAGTCTTCACTTAATTTTTCTGATATTCTTGCTATTACCGCTGAGGGAATTACTCGGGGTCTACCAGTTGCTTGCCGTATTTTTAACAGTTCTGCCAGACCGCCAGCAGTATATTGTTTTAACCATCTATGTACAGTAATTCTATGTACACCTAAACGTTCAGCTACATCTGTAAGGCTTTGATTCGCTTCAGTTTTTAACCAATAAAGTGCCTGAATTTTTTGTCTATTAGGTATAGTTCGCTGCTGCGACAGAATTATTTTTAAATCGTCTGCTGTTAAATCAATTCTTTCTTGGTAGTTGACTTTCATAAAATCTTCCTCAAACTCTCAGCGTCATTGTAGCATATTTTTGGGGAAATGATATGATTAACTAAACGAAGCACTCGCAAAAGTCGAGCCTAGTAGCGCTGACCAAGAATTTCTTAATGGTACCCGCCACGTGATTTATCCGTGGAATCAATCCCAAATCGATTTTCGAAAATCCTCAAGAAAGAGCATTTATCCGTGGGGTCAATCTAAAATCTAAAATCTCAAATCTAAAATCGATTGACGGCGCGAAACTATGGGCTAGCTACCTTGCCAACTGGACAATCTGGAACCATATTCGATCGGCAGCAGCGCTAGCAGCATCAGCAGCACTCACGATCGCGCTCTGCGATCGATCGGCGCAATATTTAACTGATTTCACCTTTTCTAACTTCGCTCCTTGGATCTGCGTTGCCGGTGCCGCAAACCTTCAATATCCAAAGTCTCTTCAATTTCCCATTGAAACTTTCCTTCTCCCATGACGGCCGCAATCTCGGAACTCGGGAGGGGGCGAGCACCTCTGGCAAGTCTGGACTCTTTGAATCCATCTCCTTTAATCGTATACTGGAGGTCATAGTGACGGCATAACTGTTTCAATCTCTCAATCTTATCCAGGGGCAAAGCTCCTATCCATGCCTTACCATTCCAACTAAGTCCGGCTTTATTCAACTGCTCCTTGACGGGATAAGTTTTTCCATCAATAACAATGTTAACTCGTTGCTCAATGCTTCTAGACACTGTTAAATCAACGCTGCTTTCATTTTTTTTCAGTTGTTGTACTGTCTGTTGCCACGGATTTATTAACGGGTGTTCCCCACCAAAACTAGCAGGAATTTTGCCCCAACTTGAAGCATCCCACTTCAAGACAGCATTGGTATAATATTTATTGAGCAACCACTTTAACGCCCTTTCAATTAAGTTAAATATTTCTTCGTTATTTTCATTTCGTTCCAATTTTGTCCACACATTCTTGCTTCTAACCCACAGAATAGCCGTTTCCGAAGCGGAATAAATAGGTATGTTTTTACCTTGATTGTTGAGATGAGCTAGGGCATGAACAATTGCTAAAAAATCTGCCAGTTCCTTCGTGCCATTTGACATGGGACGCTTGTGGAAAATTACTTCCCTGGTTGCTGTATGCACGCCTCTGTATTCCACATCACCAGGATTACCAATACAGGAAGCCTCGACGCAAATACTATCTACGATCGGTTTACTTACAGGCATAATTTTTCCTCTTTCCTTAGCTTGATATTTCACACAAAGTTGGTGTATGAGATTTGTAGGCAATTACAAAAAACATTGTGACATCGTTCCAAAAGCCTTGTTCACTTGAGACTGCATTCACTTCGGCAAAATACTCCTGTTTGCACTGTTCCACTTGCTGCTCTGGCCAAAAATTTCTTGATGGTACCCGCCACGTGATTTATCCGTGGAATCAATCCAAAATCGAAAATCGAAAATCCTCAAGCCCCCGCATTTATCCGTGGGGTCAATCTAAAATCTAAAATCTAAAATCTAAAATCGATTGACCATTGCACTTCCTGAAGTCCAAATGCGCTTTTTGCGTTGGCATTCCAGCTAGCTTCTGGATCTTGCAAGTAGAAGCCGAATTGCTCATTCGTAATTTTAATCTCCTCAAAGCCAATTAATTGAAGCATTTGGCAACACTTCTCATGCGTTCCCAGTAACTCGTTGGGATTCGGAACGGTAAGGCCGTATCTTTGCACCACTTCCCGAAACAATACAGACGAAGTTGGAGAGTTTTCTGCAAGACAGGAAAAGGCGACCACTCCGCCTGCTTTCAGAGCATTGTGCCATTGACGGAGGGCTTTTGGAATATCTGTCAGATAGACGATCGCACTGGAACACAAAATTGCATCAAATTGGCTTTCCTCAAATTGTTGGTCATCTGCGTCTGCTTCCTCAAACTGGATATTTGTCAATGCTAAATCGGCAACTTTTTGCTGAGCTTGCCGCAACATTCCTGCAGCAAAATCAGTTCCCAAAACACTGCCTGCAGAACCAACAGCCTCCGCCGCCGCAATCGCCGCCAAACCTGTTCCGGTGGCGATATCTAGGACAAGCTGGCTCCATCGCAGGTTTGCCAATTCTACTAACCGAGTTGCAGCCTGTTTGTGAAATTCATTCTCGTAGTCGGGGCGGTTGTTGAAGTCATTGAGAATCTGCTGTTTGTAGGCACGCAAGCGAGTCACTCATGCCGAATTGCTGGTTTAACTTTCTACATTGTGGCAGTTATGGTCGATCGCGACTCTCGTCCCAGGTGACATCAGGCGGCAATCTCTACAATGCCCGCAAATGTATGCAACACCGCTACCGAGTATCAAATCCCCGGCAACAAACACCCGCCCAACTGGGATCGCGAACCTGTAATCCGCTACAATCTGTGTTTGGTAAAGAATTTTTACAAGTTCACAGCCCTTTACAGCCTTTTCGGCTTGTACTACCCAACCTGCGTGAAAATATGGATTTTGCTACTCTTGCCGCCCAGCTAAATGCTGGAACTATCTTGCCCGAGGGAATTGTCATCTTCACCCTCTTGGTGGTTCTCGTCGGCGATTTAATCGTAGGCCGCAGTTCCTCGGGTTGGACTCCCTACGTTGCCGTTGCGGGTTTGCTGGCCGCCGTCGCTGCTTTGTTTTTGCAGTGGGATAACACGGATACCATCTCGTTTCTGGGCGGTTTTAACAGCGATGCCTTGAGTTTAGTGTTTCGGGCAATTATCGCTTTGACTACGGCTGTCACTATTTTGATATCCGTCCGCTATGTACTGCAAACGGGTACTGCTTTAGCGGAATTTATCGGCATTTTGCTTACCGCTACTTTGGGGGGAATGTTCCTCAGCGGCGCTGATGAATTGGTGATGATTTTTATTTCGTTGGAAACTCTGAGTATCTCGTCTTATTTGCTGACGGGTTACACAAAACGCGACCCGCGTTCCAATGAAGCTGCTTTGAAATATTTGTTAATTGGGTCGTCTTCTTCGGCAGTGTTTCTCTACGGGCTTTCGCTGCTGTACGGGTTGTCTGGCGGCCAAACTAAGCTGAGTGCGATCGCGGCTAACCTTTCTACTGTGAATGAAGGTCAATCTCTCGGTTTGGTGATTGCTTTGGTTTTTGCGATCGCCGGCATCGCCTTCAAAATCTCTGCGGTTCCCTTCCACCAATGGACTCCTGACGTTTACGAAGGTTCTCCTACACCCGTTGTTGCCTTCCTTTCTGTCGGTTCCAAAGCAGCCGGTTTTGCCCTAGCAATCCGCTTGTTAATAAGTGCTTTCCCCGCACTTACCGAACAGTGGCACTTCGTATTCACAGCCTTAGCCATTCTCAGCATGGTGTTGGGAAATGTGGTTGCCCTCGCCCAGACTAGCATGAAGCGGCTTTTGGCTTATTCGTCGATCGGTCAAGCCGGTTTTGTAATGATTGGTTTGGTTGCAGGCACAGAAGCCGGTTACTCCAGCATGATATTTTATCTGTTGGTTTACCTGTTTATGAACTTGGGCGCTTTCGCCTGTATCATTCTGTTCTCCCTGCGGACTGGAACCGACCAAATTAGCGAATACTCGGGGTTGTATCAAAAAGACCCGCTGCTAACTTTAACCTTGAGTATTTGCCTGCTTTCTCTCGGCGGAATTCCGCCCCTGGCTGGATTTTTTGGCAAAATTTATCTGTTCTGGGCAGGCTGGCAAGCTGGGCTTTACGGCTTAGTTATCCTCGGATTAATTACCACTGTGGTTTCGATTTACTATTACATCCGCGTTGTCAAGATGATGGTAGTGAAGGAACCTCAAGAGATGTCAGACGCGGTGAAAAATTATCCCGAAGTTCGCTGGAACCTTCAGGGAATGCGGCCTTTGCAGGTCAGCGTTGTACTCACGTTAGTTGCGACCAGTTTGGCGGGAATTTTGTCTAATCCTTTGTTTAATTTAGCAAACGATTCTGTTACCAAAACTCCCATGTTGCAGTCAGCATTGAGTCACGTTGTACCGATTTCTGCGGCGAAAGTAGAATCTAATTTAGTGTCTCGCCGGGATTAATTTTTTCGGGTTTTGAAATAGTGGAAAACGCCTGACTTTTTGAAGTTGGGCGTTTCTTTTTTGTTGTGATATACTTAGGACTAATGCCAACTGGTGACTATCGACTTGTAGGGTGCGTCAGGCTTTCATTATCAACGGGCAATCAAGAGTTTACGCTCTGACGCACCTTACTAATTATGACACTTGCGTAACTCCTGATACTGTTAATTATGATTTTTAAGCGCAGATTAACGCTGATTAACGCAGATAAAAGTGGGTAATTGAGAATGACTAAAGAACACGTATACCGCATCAACACTGTTTGGACTGGTGCCAGTCAAGGTTCTACTTCATCTTACGACGCTTATTCTCGTGAGTATGCCATAAATATTGAGGGTAAGCCGCCATTTGTGGGTTCGGCAGACCCGACTTTTCGGGGCGATGCTTCTCTGTACAATCCCGAAGATTTGTTGTTGATGGCACTGTCAGCTTGTCATATGTTGAGCTATCTTGCTTTGTGCGCTCGTGCTGGGATTCGGGTAGTCTCTTATTCGGATGCAGCGACGGGCAAGATGGCACAAAAGAATGGAAAAATTCGGTTTACCGAGGTAATTTTGCATCCGCTGGTAACAATCGAAGCTGGTGACGATTTGGAAAAAGCCCGTAGTTTCCACGACAACGCACATCATGTTTGTTTTATTGCTAATTCGGTGAATTTTTCGGTGCTGCATGAGGCAAAAATGCTAGTAAAAAATCAGCCCAACAAGTTTTACGTTCCAGATGAGTATCGAAAGTTAGAGGAAACTGCCGAGTTTATAAATGAATACCGCGATGGAGAAATTGTACCAATTGCAGGCAGCACGATTAATCGCAGCCAGATTAAAGGCAATATCTGTGCTGGTTTGCATACTGCTTTGCGGGGGAAAAATGCAAAAGTATTTATCAGCGGTTTGCGATTGTGGATTCCTCGATATCGACGGGGAACTTATCCCGATATTATGGTGATTGAAGGAGAGCCAGTTTTCACGGAAGGACGGAATGATGAAATACTAAATCCCTTGTTGATTGTAGAAGTGCTTTCTAAGTCGAGCGAGGATTTGAATAGAGAGGATAAGTTTCAGTTTTATCGCTCGATTCCTGAATTCCGGGAATATGTGTTAGTCAGCCCATACGAATTTTTGGTCACACAATATATTAAAACTGAATCGAAGGAGTGGTTGTTTCGGGAATATGAGGGAGAATCAGCAATAGTTTCTTTCGTTTCCTTGGGAGTGCAAATGTCGATGAGTGATATTTATGAGTTGGTTGTATTTGAGCTGTTGCAACATAGTCAAGTACCTATTTAGGAACAGGCAAGATGCCTGTTCCACAAGAAAATTAACTGTTTGTGGAACAGGCATCTTGCCTGTTCTTGAAAGCAGATAAGAATTATTATAGAGGTAAACGATGAATGTAATTTGGTTACTGTTAAAGGCTTCTTGGTTAAATGTTTCTATCGCCATACTCACAGGCTTAATCAGCGGCGGTTGCAGCGCTATATTAATTTCCCTAATTAATCGGGCAATCAGCGACAATTCCAATCAGAATTTAGTCTGGTATTTTGCCGGGTTAGCAGTTTTAGCTCTCGTCGCCGGAGTCATATCGCAATTTTTGTTAATCTACCTTTCTCAAGAAGCGGTTTACAATCTGCGGCTGAGTTTGAGCCGTGGCATTTTGTCTACTCCTTTGCGGAATTTGGAAGAGTTGGGCGCTAACCGCTTGCTGGCAACTCTGACTGATGATGTGGGAACGCTTTCTAATACTATATTTTTGATTCCTTTTCTCTGTGTTGATATCGCCGTTGTTATCGGCTGCTTAACTTATTTAAGCACGATTTCTGGGACGGTTTTTGTTGTTGTATTTTGTTTTATGGTGCTGACGATTGGCACGGTGCAGTTGTTGCTCAATAAAATGCGGAAATTCTTCGATTTAGCCAGAGAAGAACAAGATATATTGTTTAAGCATTTTCGCAGTATTACTGAGGGAATTAAGGAACTAAAACTGCATTCCTTGCGCCGCCAAGAGTTTTTTACGGAAGAATTGCAGGTGAGTGCTGATGCTTCCCGCGATTATAACGTGACTGCTTTGAATACTGGCGCAGTTGCGATGGGAGTTGGACAGTTGCTGTTTTTTATGCTGATGGGTTTGTTGTTATTTGTTGTACCCAAATTTGTGTCGGTTTCTACTCCGGTTTTGTCAGCTTACATTCTGACAAGTACCTATTTGATGTCTCCGTTTAACAATATTTTGCAAAGGTTGCCCGCGCTTTTTCGTGCTAATACTTCTGTGGAAAAGATACAGAGAATGGGCTTGGCTTTGGCTAGTCAAGCTGAGATAAATTCAACGGTTAAACTGCCTGATACGGCTCAGTGGGAGACGCTGGAGTTAAATCGAGTAATTCACAGCTATCCGGGAGAAAAAGAAGACAGCAATTTTATTTTGGGCGAGCTGAATTTGAAGTTTCATCCGGGCCAGTTGGTGTTTATAATTGGCGGGAATGGTAGCGGAAAGTCTACTTTAGCTAAGTTAATCACTGGTTTGTATATTCCTGAATCCGGAAAAATTCTCCTAGATGGCCAGCCAATTACTGAGGAAAATCGAGAGTGGTACAGGCAGCATTTTTCGGCGATTTATTCGGATTTTTATCTGTTTGAAAGGCTTTTGGGGATGACTAATCACGATTTGGACAAGCAGGCTGCTGAATATTTGCGAGAGTTTCATTTGGAAAATAAGGTTCAGGTGAAAGATGGAGTTTTGTCAACTACGGCTTTGTCTCAGGGACAGCGAAAGCGGCTGGCTTTGCTGACGGCGTATTTGGAAGATAGACCGATTTATTTGTTTGATGAATGGGCTTCTGATCAAGACCCGTTTTTCCGGGATATTTTTTACAAGCAGTTGCTACCGGAGTTGAAGCGGCGGGGGAAAACGGTTTTTGTGATCAGTCACGATGACCGCTATTTTGATTTAGCCGATCGCGCAATTAAACTAGATTACGGTAAAGTTGAGTATGACCGATAAAATGGATAAGTACCGAATTGTCGAAACTTTGACCGAAAGCCAGGTTTCCGACTTGATGGATTTATACAAAAACGAGTTTTGGAGCGACAAGCGGACGCGGGAGGATGTTGTGAAAATGCTGGCTTCTACTGATGTTATCATTGGTTTGGTCGATGAGAGGGATCGACTAATTGGCTTTACCCGCGTCCTCACCGATTTTGTCTACAGAGCGATGATTTTTGATGTCATTATCAAGCCGACACACAGAAAAATGGGACTGGGTGCCAAGTTGATGGATGCAGTTTTAAATCATCCCAAATTGCAAACTGTCGAGCATTTTTATCTTAATTGTTTGCCGAACATGATGCCGTTTTACGAGCGTTGGGGTTTCTCGGATGACGTGGGCGAAATTAAGTTTTTGCGCCGAACCACAGGCTGAACTCAGTTTGTTCAAAGCCCCAATCTTTCTCTAATTGCGTCTTCTTTGAAACCTACTAAAACAGCCGTTCCATCTTTAACGAAAAGAGGACGTTTCAGCAGCATCGCATCCTTTGCAAAAGCCTCTACCCACTCTTCGCTAGTCCAATTATTCTTGGACTCGCCCAAAGCGCGGTAAGATTGACCGGAAGTATTTCGCATGGGTTGAAAACCCAAAGCAGCTACCCAGCTTTGGATTGTTTCCCGAGTCGGCGGCTGTTCTTTTGTGTTAATGAACTCGTAAGTAACAGCGCTATCTTGGAGCCACCGGAAGGCTTTTTTGCAGGTGCCGCAGTTCGGGATTCCGTAAACTTGAATTGACATAATAATGATTGTTGACTGTTGACTGTTGACTGTTGACTGTTTGCTAATAACAACTAACAGCTGACAACTGACTACTAACTAATGACTAATGACTAATGACTAATCACTCCTGACTAATCTAGCTTGTTGAATCCATTTTTGCACGCGATCGACCGAAGGAGTCAAGTCATTGCAATGATTGTTGATTGTTGACTGTTGACTGTTGACTGTTGACTGTTTGCTAATAACAACTAACAGCTGACAACTGACTACTAACTAATGACTAATGACTAATGACTAATCACTCCTGACTAATCTAGCTTGTTGAATCCATTTTTGCACGCGATCGACCGAAGGAGTCAAGTCATTGCGCTGCATTGTCGCTACGTGCAGTTTTAAGATTTGTTCGTGCAATCTCTCTACGGGCATTTGAGCTAATTGATCCGCAGAAGGAACCCCGGCGTGAAGTAACAGCCCGCAATATTGACAGCCTACACTCGGAATTCGCGCCAATTTTGCCATCGCTACCCATTTATTAACATCTTGAATGTTAACCTGTAATTGATGCGCTAGTAACGCTTTCGCAGCCGGTGTTTTGGTCATGCGAATTAGTTGTTCGGTTGTGGTGATGCTGCACTCTTCTAGTTGAGTTTGGTTGTCCTTGCTTAATCCCGGTAAGTGTGCTATCGGCCAGTCGCGTACTTGCACGGAAGTTTGAGGAGCTTTGTGAGAAGTTTTCATGTTTGTGTCTGTAATTTTACTTATACTTTAAAGTCTAAAATATCAAACAGTCAAGAGAGGCGATCGCTCAGCTCACGAATTTAACAAAAACCAGACCAACAAATTTTGCCGATCGCGCTTGTAGCCGCCGGCCCGGCTAAGCTGTTCGACATTCAAACTGCACTATTTGTGGGCCAGACCCCATACTGCAAGGGGTTGAGGCAATAAATTTAAATGACTAACAGCTTAATTGCCGCCGCCGTCGCACTTTCAGCCTTTTTGTCCTAGCAGTCGGGCCGTGTTATTGCTGCAAAAAATCATGCAGCCGATGACGACAAAGATGATCAAAAAGGCAACCCAACAGATAAGAGCAAAGAATAAAATAAATATGAGACTTTTTCCCAAAAATGACTCCCAAGTTTGCCGTCAGGACTTTAGTGCTTTAATGACGAGAATGAAAGGACTCGCTGCTTACTGTCAACCAAACTCAAGATAATCGATTTTTACCCATGAAAATTACACAAAGTGATAAGTTTTTAGCACAAGTTTTATACCAACGGCGACAAAAACTGGCCACTTTAATTAATTTTCCGACAATTCTCTGGTCTGGCCTCCGCATTCCTCGCAACTATCCGGCTCTGACTTTTCCTTTTCGCGCCAGCAGTCACTTTCTATATTTTGCTGGTTTGCCCTTAGAAAATGCTGCCATTCGCTTAGAAGCTGGCAAATTAGAACTGTTCTTAGATGACGCACCTGCTAGCAGCACTCTTTGGCACGGAGAAATGCCGAAAAGAGCAGACATTGCCGAACTAATTGGGGCTGAGGCTGCTTTCCCAATGGCCCAATTGAAATCGCGCTCGATTAATGCAGCAACTATCGCCCTTCAGGATTCTTTGACTCAGTTGCAACAGTCTCAAATTCTCGATCGCCCTCTGACGCCGCCCAAGTCGCCAACGGGAATTGACCTAGAATTAACCAAGGCAATCATATCTCTGCGCCTGAGCCACGATGCAGCCAGTTTGGCCGAATTGCGTCAAGCTGCGGCTGTCACCATAGAAGCTCACAAAGCGGGAATGGCGGCAACTGGAAAAGCTCAAATTGAAGCAGGGGTGCGCGCTGCAATGGAAAGTGTCATCATTTCGGAAAATATGACCTATGCCTATCCCAGTATTGTGACTGTCCACGGGGAAGTCCTGCACAGCGAACATTATCACAATCCCCTACAAACAGGAGATTTGCTGTTAGCCGATGTCGGTGCAGAAACATCAACGGGATGGGCGGCTGATGTGACTCGCACTTGGCCGGTTTCTGGCAAGTTTTCTCCAACTCAAAGAGCGATTTATGATGTGGTTTTGGCAGCGCACGATGCTTGTATTGATTCCATTAGTCCGGGGGTGGAATATCAAGACATTCACCTGTTAGCTGCTCGAGTTATGGCGGCAGGATTGGTCGATTTAGGTATATTGCGGGGCAATGTTGACGACTTGGTAGAAATGGACGCTCACGCGCTGTTTTTTGTGCACGGCATCGGACATTTAATCGGTTTGGATGTTCACGATATGGAAGATTTAGGAGATTTGGCTGGCTATCAAGAAGGCAGAACGAGAAGCAGCCGGTTTGGGTTGGGTTTTTTGCGGCTGAATCGAGTTTTGCATCCGGGAATGCTGGTATCGATCGAACCGGGATTTTATCAAGTTCCGGCAATTTTGAATAATTCTGAAAATCGCGCCAAATATAAAAATATTGTTAAGTGGGACGAGTTGGAAAAATTCGCCGATGTCCGGGGAATACGCATAGAAGATGATATACTTGTTAGGGATGAGGGGAGAGAAGTATTAACAGGGAAATTGCCAACAAAAGCTCTGGATATTGAAGAGTTAGTTGCGGTAAGTGCATAAGCATCGATGGAATTAGAGAGATCGCCCCCAGCTCAATTAAGTGTGAGCAAAAATAAAAAAATATGAATAAAGGTTGGCAAATAAGCCTTTTGATGCTAGTTGAAAAACTTGCCGCCCAAGTCCAAAAATTCGCAGCACAGATACTGGCGCGCACTTTTCGCAAGCGTGTATCCTCGCCGCCGCCCCCGATGCAAGCTGCACCTTTTCCCAGCAATGAAGAAGAGAGGCTAAAAGCACTTTACCGCTACAATGTTCTCGATACAGAGGCCGAAGAAGCTTTTGATGACCTCACAGCTTTAGCTTCTTATATTTGCGGAACTCCTATTGCTTTAGTAAGCTTAGTAGATGCTAACCGACAGTGGTTTAAATCAAAAATTGGTGTGGAAGCGCCAGAAACTCCGAGAGAGTCAGCTTTTTGCGCCCACGCTATTTTAAATCCCAACGAATTGCTAGTTGTACCAAATGCTTTAGAAGACGATCGCTTTGCGGGGAATCCGCTAGTAACTTCCGGGCCAAAAATTCGGTTTTATGCTGGAGCGCCGCTAGTAACTCCTGACGGTTTCCCGATCGGCACTTTGTGCGCGATAGATACAGTTCCTCGCAATCTCACCCCAGAACAGCTAGAAGCGCTGCGGACTTTAGGAAGGCAAATTATCAACCAAATGGAGTTGCGAATAAATCTGACTAAATTAAAGCGCGCACTGATCAAGAACAAACAAGTAGAAGCAAAGCTGCGTTCAAGTGACGAGCAAATTGTCAATTTTTTAGAAGGAATGAGCGATGCTTTTTTTGCTTTAGACACCCAGTGGCGATTTAGTTACGTCAATTACAAAGCAGCGCAATTTTTGCAGCGATCGCCGGAAGAACTTTTTGGTAAAAATTTTTGGGAAGAGTTTCCCGACTTAGTAAATTCCGTATTTTACGACCAGTATCATAAAGCTGTAGCGAAACAAGTTGGAGTAATTTTTGAAAAATATTATCGTCCCTTAAAAGTGTGGTGGGAAGTCCGGGTTTTTCCGGGTCGCGACGGCATTTCCGTGTTTTTTCACGACATCACCAAGCGTAAAAAAATGGAATCGGCACTCAGGAAAGAACGGAATAAAACTGAAAATTTACTGCTAAATCTTTTGCCAGAACCGATAGCCGAAAGGTTGAAGGAGGAACCGGGGGTAATTGCAGACAAGTTTGAAAGAGCAACAATTCTTTTTGCTGACTTGGTGAATTTTACCCAAATTTCTACCACCATGCCTGCCACTAAATTAGTATACTTGCTGAATGAAATTTTCTCAACTTTTGACGAACTGACTGAGAAGCACGGCTTAGAAAAAATTAAGACGATCGGGGACGCTTACATGGTAGCAGGCGGTATTCCCATTGCACGCCCAGACCACGCAGAAGCGAGCGCCGAAATGGCGCTGGATATGCTAGTAGCAATTGACGAATTAAATGTAAAGCTAGAGGCGACTTTTGACCTCCGGATCGGAATTAATAGCGGCCCGGTGGTAGCAGGGGTAATCGGCACTAAAAAATTCATTTACGATTTGTGGGGAAATGCCGTGAATACAGCCAGCCGCATGGAATCTCACGGTGTACCAGGTCGCATTCAAGTTAGCTTCTATACTTATGAGTTGCTGCGGGATAAATATGAATTTGAAGAGCGCGGCTTGATCGATATTAAAGGTCAAGGGGAAATGCGGACTTATTTCCTGACGGGCCCAAAAACAGCAAGCGATGTCAAAATCGGAGAGTAAATAAAACTAAGACTTGAATCTACCTGATTGTTGGGGGAAATTCCGGAGGCTGCGCTCGATCGCCTCGAAGAGGCGATCGCCCGCTCGGCATAACGGCTGCCACAGACCAGCCAAATAAGATTATGCTATATACAGAGATATCCGAGCAATCCTATGCGGGGTACTCGACGTTATAAAAATACTAAGTTGAAGTCCTAGGAGCCTTTAATAATGGTTCAATTTCATATTCAAACAGATAGCGAAATTCCAGCATCCACCCAACTATTCAATCAAATCAGGTTTGCGATCGCCTCGCGACAATTTCCGCCCGGGCACCGCTTGCCCAGCACCAGACAGCTAGCCATGCAGACGGGTTTGCACCGCAACACCATCAGCAAAGTATACCGACAGCTCGAAAATATCCGACTGGTAGAAGCCCTACCAGGATCGGGCATTTACGTCCGCATTCAAGGCAACGAAGGCGGCGGCAAACCCAAATCCCCGACCCACGAAGAATATCCCCTTGCCAACAAAATAGTCCAAGAAAGTATAGATCAATTGCTGGGACAGGGCTGTACGCTCAACCAAGCGAGGGAATTATTTTTGGCCGAAATTGACTGGCGGCTCAGGTGCAGCGCCCGAGTGGTCGTCACAGCCCCCACAGAAGACATCGGCGTGGGCGAGCTGATGGCGAAAGAACTCGAACAAGCTCTCCGCATTCCCATACAGTTAGTGCCTATGGAACAGCTAGGTACTTTTTTGGACCAAATCTCTTCGGGAACTGTGATCACCAGCCGATATTTTATCGGAGAAGCAGAATCGATTTCGGCACCGCGTTCGGTGCGAGTTATTCCCGTAGACATCTACGACTACCGCCAGGAAATCCAGCTAGTTGGGGGTTTGCCGAAAGACAGTTATTTGGGTCTTGTCAGCCTGAGTTCGGGAATGCTGCGATCGACCCAAGTTATCATCCACAGCATCCGGGGAGAGGATTTGCTGGTGATGACGGCCTTGCTGTCAGATGAGAACAAGATTAACTCGATCGTGCGATCGGCCAGAACAATTTTCTGCGACCAACCGAGTTTTGCTACAGTAAAAGCTGCCATTAACGCGGCCCGAGAAGATATTATTCGTCCGCCGCAACTGGTATGCTGCGAAAATTACATCGGCTCTAAGTCGATTAATTTGCTCAAGCGCGAGTTGGGCTTGGGATGACGAAGGAAGAAGGAAGAAGGAAGAAGGAAGAAGGAAGAAGGAAGAAGGAAGAAGGAAGAAGGAAGAAGGAAGAAGGAA
>NZ_JAUBVJ010000034.1:0-12917 GCF_036702785.1 Microcoleus sp. AR_TQ3_B6
TTTTTATTGTGGGTGGGGCGTCCCGCCCGTCATTTTTGGACGGGCGGGACGCCCATCCCACAATAATAATTAAAATTGTAAGTTATTTAATTCGCGCTCCTTAACTGTAGAGTAAATCTAAAATCCAAAATCCAAAATCCAAAATCGACTGACGCACCCGAATTAACTGTAGAGTAAATCTCAAATCTCAAATCTCAAATCTAAAATCGACTGACGCACCCGAATTAACTGTAGAGTAAATCTAAAATCTCAAGTCTAAAATCTAAAATCTAAAATCTAAAATCTAAAATCGGTCGATCGCACATCATGCAAAAATGCAATCGGCAGTATTCGACTATTGCATAAATATCCCTGTTTTGTATATATCAGTACAAAACTTTACAATAAAGTCTTATATTAATAAACTCAAGGACTGATAAACGGGATGAAAGAGATTCTAATGACAGCCAAAAAAAACCTCATTGTAATCGGCAATGGCATGGTAGGTCACAAGTTCCTAGAGTTAATGGTGAGCTCGGATGCTACCAAACACTGGAATTTAATTACTTTCTGTGAAGAACCGCGCGTTGCTTACGATCGCGTAAACCTCAGCGGATTTTTCTCTGGCAAAACAGCGGGAGATTTATCTTTAGTTGCACCGGGATTTTATCACGAAAATGACATTAAGATTCACATCGGCGATAAAGCAGTTGCCATCAATCGGGAACAAAAAATAGTTTCTTCAGCCAACGGTTTAGAAGTTCCCTACGACAAAATTGTTCTCGCGACCGGTTCCTATCCATTTGTCCCACCAATTAAAGGCAAAGACGCTACAGGCACTTTTGTTTACCGGACAATTGACGACCTGGAGGCGATGTCAGATTATGCTAAAAATTGCCGAATTGGTGTAGTAATTGGCGGCGGTTTGTTAGGTCTAGAATGTGCTAACGCGCTGCAAAATATGGGCTTAAAAACTCACGTGGTTGAGTTTGCTTCGCGGCTGATGCCCGTGCAAGTTGACGAAATTGGCGGTGCAATTCTCCGCAGCAAAATAGAAGAGTTGGGGGTTTCGGTTCACACCAGCAAATCTACAACAGAAATTGTTAGCGAAGATGGCAAAGTTACTAAAATGCTGTTTGCTGACGGTTCGGAATTGGCAACAGATATGATTGTCTTTTCGGCTGGCATTCGCCCCCGCGACGAAATTGCCAGAAGTTGCGGTATAGAAGTAGGTGAACGCGGCGGCATTGTGATTAACGATAGCTGCCAAACCTCGGATCCTGACATTTATGCGATCGGAGAATGCGCGCTTTATCAAAATCGCATCTACGGCTTAGTTGCGCCTGGGTATACAATGGCAAGCGTAGCAGCGGATATTTTGAGCAGTGCAGCGGATGACAGGAAAGATGCCTGCACTAGCACTTTTACAGGTGCGGATATGTCCACTAAACTCAAACTTTTGGGAGTGGATGTTGCTAGTTTTGGTGATGCTTTTGCCAAGTCTCCCGATGCTAAAGAAATTGCTGTTACTGACACCTTCCAAGGCATTTACAAAAAATTAGTTTTAAATCAAGATGGCAGCCGGATTCTAGGCGGGATTCTCGTTGGAGATGCTTCTGCTTACGGCACTTTGCTGCAATTCATGCAAAATGAAATTGCTCTGCCGCCGCATCCTGAAGATTTGTTAATGCCACCGCGATCGGGGGCAGCACCTGCTGGCTTGGGTGTGGACAGCTTGCCGGATTCGGCTCAAATTTGTTCTTGCAATAATGTCAGTAAAGGGCAGATTTGTGAAGCGATTCGCGATCGCAATTTAACCGATGTTGCCAGCGTCAAGAAATGCACTCAAGCTGGTACGGGCTGCGGGGGGTGCGTTCCTTTGGTGACAGATATCTTCAAGTCTGAGATGAAGAAAGCCGGGTTTACCCTCAAAAATCACCTCTGCGAACATTTTGAATATTCCCGTCAAGAATTGTACCATTTAGTGCGCTCTCAAGAGATTAAAACCTTTGATGAATTGATTGAAAGACACGGCCAAGGTAAGGGTTGCGAAATTTGCAAGCCTGCTGTTGCTTCGATACTGGCTTCTACTTGGAATGATCATATTTTAGACAAGCCTCACGTCGGTTTGCAAGATACTAACGATTACTTTTTGGCAAATATTCAGCGCGACGGTACTTATTCGGTGGTGCCGCGAGTGCCCGGTGGAGAAATTACGCCGGATAAGTTGATTGTTTTGGGAGAAGTTGCTAGGGATTTTGGGCTTTATACTAAGATTACTGGCGGGCAACGGATTGATTTGTTTGGAGCTCGCGTGGATCAGTTGCCGCATATTTGGCGTCGGTTGATTGATGCGGGATTTGAGTCGGGACACGCTTACGGTAAGGCTCTGCGTACTGTAAAATCTTGTGTGGGTAGCACTTGGTGCCGCTTTGGGGTGCAGGATTCTACGAGTTTGGCGATCGAAGTTGAATTGCGGTATCGCGGTTTGCGATCGCCCCACAAGCTCAAATCTGCTGTCTCTGGCTGCACTCGCGAATGCGCGGAAGCTCAAAGCAAAGATTTTGGGATCATTGCTACGGAAAACGGCTGGAATTTGTACGTGTGCGGCAACGGGGGAATTAAGCCGCAGCACGCGGTTTTGCTGGCTGCGGATATCGATAAGGAAACTTTGATTAAGTATATCGATCGCTTTTTGATTTTCTACATCCGCACGGCAGACAGATTGGAACGCACTGCTACTTGGTTTAACAAGCTTGAGGGCGGGATTGAATACTTGAAACAGGTGATAATTGAGGATTCTCTAGGTATTTGTGCTGAGCTGGAAGCGCAGATGGAACATCTAGTGAATACTTATCAATGCGAGTGGAAAACGACCATTGAAGACCCACAAAAGGTGCAGCGGTTCCAGCATTTTGTGAATTCCGATTTGCCCGATCCGAGTATTGTTCGTGTTCCGGAACGAGGACAAACGCGGCCTGCTTATGAATACGAAAAGACTCTGGCGGGAGTTTCCGAATAACCCCTCCCCACCCCTCCCCTTGAACCAGGAGAGGGAGCAAGATAACCCCTCCCCAGCCCTTCCCTTAATCTCGTTCCCAGGCTCTGCCGGGGAATGAATTCCCGGAGGCTCTGCCTCCTCGAACCCTGAGGCTATGCCTCGAAACCTACGTTAAGAGCCGGAGACTGGAAGATTAAAGTAAATTAACAGGAAAAGAAGATGGTTCAATCATTACAAGTTTCGGATACTGTGACTACTTGGGTAGATGTGTGTTCTCTGGATGCGATCGCCCCGAATACCGGAGTTTGCGCTTTAGTTGCAGGGGAACAAGTGGCGATTTTCCGAGTGGGAAACGGGGATGAAGTTTATGCCATCAGCAATTACGATCCGTTTAGCAAGGCTTTTGTGTTGTCCCGGGGACTCGTGGGCTCGCGCAGCGGCACTTTGAAAGTTGCTTCTCCGATTTACAAGCAAAATTTTAGCTTGGCTACGGGCCAGTGTTTGGACGATGAAACGGTAAAAATTCCGACTTTTACGGTTCGGGTTGCTGCCGATCGCGTCCAAGTAGCTGTTAGCTAGATTCAGCGGCTTAATTGTTCCATCGCCATCCGCCACCACCTCACATTCCTGTGGGTGATGGCGGATTTTACATTGGGGTGCTCCAGAGTCAATATTTTTGATCTAAAATAGAGTCCATCGGCTCCCTACTCCCGGCTCGCTCAAAAAACTATAAACTAATACCGGAGCTGATGCGAGGATTTTCAATGCAAACAAGCTCCAGGGGGCAGGATATCGGTATGTTATTAAAAAAACTTGTTGCGGAACATAATCCCCAGACAGTGGCAGAGTTAATCCACGCACAACTCAAAATCGGTGAACTGACTTGGGGCGAGCTCAACACACAAGTTTTCTGCCAGCACTGGCGGGACGAATCATTGCACGAAGTCCTTAGAGAAATTGCAGCTAAGCTGGACAAAGCAACAGCCAGCGAAATTATAGAATATCTGACAGATCAAAACGGTCAAGAAAAAAAATTTATTAATTTGTTTTTAGCAGCGGAATGCTTGTTAAAAGTTAAAAATGGCGTTAAGAAAACAACAGAAAAAAAACTGTTAAAGGCTTTAAAAAAGTTATCGCAATACGGCACGGGTTTCCTGATTCTTTATCAAAGCGCTCAAGAATTGCAGGAAACTTATCAAATTCGCGAGCAATCGATCGCGACGATCGCCCAAACTTGGAAAAATGACCCGCAAACCCTGCCCTGGCTGAAAATACTCGCTCACTCCAGCGACAGCGGGGAAATCCGAGCCACAGCAGTCGAAGCAATAGCCCGCGGTTGGCCAGACTCGCCAGAAATTTACCTGATGCTCAAAAACCTCGCCTTGGGCGATCGAAGCTGGGCAGTGCGATCGACCTGTGTCCGAGAAATCGCTTCGGGTTGGCCCGACACCAAGGATACCTTGCCGCTGCTGAGAGCCCTGGCGAAGTCCGATCGCAGTCCCGCAGTCCGCACCGCAGCACTGGAACAGTTAGCCTCTCATTGGCCCGATCGAACAGATACCTTGCCGCTGCTGAGAACCGCCGCCGAATCCGACGAAAATTTGGGAGTGCGAGTCAGTGCGTGGCAAGAAATAGCCAGACGTTGGCACAGCGTTTCAGGCACGGCGTCCCTGCTCAAAAACCTTGCCCAAACAGGAAGTTCTATCCTGCGAACAGTAGCGGTGCGGGAGTTGGCAGCGGGCTGGCCCGGCGCGGCCGACGTTTGCCTGCTGCTCAAAAGCCTAGCCGAATCCGACAGCAGCAAAGAAGTGCGGACAGCAGCCTTAGAAGAATTGGCCAGGCGCTGGCCGGGCGAACCAGACATTTACCCGCTGCTGAAAACTAAAGCCGAGTCCGACGCGAGTTCGACCGTCCGGCGGGCAGCAGTGCAAGCAATTGCCTCTGCCTGGCCCTTGAACCCGGAAACTCTGACTTTTTTGACAAATATAGCAGCGGGCGATCGCGACGCCGAACTGCGAGAAATCGCCCTGCAAGAGCTCGCCGCAGGTTGGCCCGACCACCCAGAAACCCTGCCCCTGCTGCAAAAAATAGCTGATTCCGAGGATTACTGGACGGTGCGGCAAGTAGTAGTGCAAGCAGTCGCCGCACTGCCGTCACCGAGTCTCGAAGTCTTTGCCTGGTTCCAAAAACTCGCCCAGTCAGACAGACACCTCAACGTCCGAGAAACTGCCGTGGAAGAGATAGCAAGACGCTGGTCAGACCGGCCCGAGACCCTGCCTTTCTTCAAAAGCCTGGTCGAGTCGGAGCACGATTCTCACCTGCTGAGTATGCTGGTGCGGGCGATCGTGCGGGGGTGGCCCGACGACCCGGGAACCTTGCCTTGGCTGAAAATTCAGCTTGATTCATCTGAAGCGCTGGTGCGGCAAGCGGCGGTGCAGGAACTCGCTCACAACTGGCCTTTGGGTGCTGAAACTTCGATGCTGCTTACGGCTAAAGCAGAGGGCGATAGGAGTCCGGCCGTCAGGCAAATGGCTTTGCAAAAGTTAGCCCGGGGGTGGACAAATGAGTCTCAAACTTTCGAGTGGCTGAAAATTAGAGCTCAAAAGGATGAAGATTCGCAGGTGCGGGCGATCGCCCTGGTAGAGTTAATCCGGGGATGGAAAGATGAACCGGGAATGTTTGAGTTTTTGCGCGATCGAGCTTTGAGCGATGTTGACACTCAAAACGGTTCTTTTGCTTACAATCCCAGATTTACAGCGCTCGAAGCGATTATCGAACATTATCCCGAAAATCCGGGAGTTGTGCCGTTGTTGCGATCGCTTTCCGTTTCCGACACCGACGAGCAAATTCGGGCTTTAGCGGGCCGCCGGCTCAAAAGCGAAGAATGGTAAGCCGAAACAATCTATTAGAACTCTGGGAAAATTAATGATGCGAGCTCTTCCACCCTTGCTAAAGAGTTAGCGTGCGATCGCTTTTTGGCGCGGATTAATAATAAGATTCTGGCGACTTACGAAGGGGTGGCGCTTGAGAAATAAGAGGGCGCATATTGCTGATGCTGTGAATTCTCGCCCTTGGTCACAGGGAATTAACTAGGGTGACGACATCTGTTCTTTGATATCTGCTGCGGGTATCTTGACGATAACTTTGGGTGTTGTTATGATGAGCGGTATGAGTTTGTTTTAGTTGAGTTGACAATTTAAGCAATCTCTAAAATTACCTGTGATGGGTACTAAATTCAAGAGAAGAATTCTCTGAATTGATGGTGGTGGTATTCGGGGTATGATTCCTGCGATGGTTCTCAAGCACATTGAAGAGCGCACAGGAAAACGAATAGCAACAATGTTTGATTTTATTGCAGGCACTTCAACTTGCTGAGGCTGTGAATTCTCGCCCTTGGCCGCAGGGAATTAACTAGGGTTTTGATTTTATTGCAGGCACTTCAACTTGCTGAGGCTGTGAATTCTCGCCCTCGGTCACAGGGAATTAACTAGGGTGAGGACATCTGTTCTTTGATATCTGCTGCGGTTATCTGAACGATGACTTTGGGTGTTGCTATGCTCGTGGTGTATGAGTTTGTTTTAGTTGAGTTGACAATTTAAGCAATCTACAAAGGAGTACATATTATGGCTACTAAATTCAAGAGAAGAATTCTCTCAATTGATGGTGGTGGTATTCGGGGTATCATTCCTGCGATGGTTCTCAACTACATTGAAGAGCGCACAAGACAACGAATAGCAACACTGTTTGATTTTATTGCAGGCACTTCAACAGGAGGAATTTTAGCACTGGGTTTAACTAAAAAAAACTCAGACTCTAGCATCAATCGTGAGCCCGAGTATACCGCTGCCGAACTTGTAAATTTCTATCGCAAATATGGAAAAAAGATTTTTACTGAGAATGTGCCGCTATCTATGGATGATTTGGTACAACCCAAGTTAAACCCAAAAGGTAGACAAGAAGTTTTAACGGCGCTTCTAGGTGAAGCTAAGCTTGAAGACGCAATCAAAGAAATTTTGATTACGGCCTATGATATCGAACTGAGAACACCAGTTTTTTTTACAAGCAATCGGACAGCAGAAGACATCGATAGTTATGATAGCCGCAAAATATGTACGGGATTCAAAATGGTTGAGGCAGCAATGGCAACTTCTGCTGCACCGACCTTCTTTCCGCCCTACAAACTCGAAACAGTACATCGTACTCCAGAGGGATATTACGCTTTGGTAGACGGCGGAGTTTTTGCAAATAATCCTGCCTCACTGGCAATGATGGAGGCGATGATTTCTTACAAGAGAGAAAATAATGGTGAAGAACTACACCGTAAGGATACCCTTGTTGTTTCTTTGGGTACTGGCTCACTAACTAGACAATATAAGTATAGAGAGGTGAAAGATTGGGGACAACTCAAATGGGTAGGTCCCTTACTTAACGTTGTTCTAGATGGTCAAAGCGAAGCTGTTGCTTATCAGCTTAGTAAGCTAATGGTTGAAGAAGAACACAGAAACTACTATCGTTTTCAAACTCCCTTGAGTAGCGATAATGAGCACGATCACATGGACAACGCAAGTCCTGCTAATATTGAGTACCTAGAGGAGCGAGGTAAAAAACTTATAGAACAGCGTCAGGAAACATTGGATAAGTTGTGTAAGCTTTTGAAGGACGACACTGAACTATATTCTAAGGAACCGGACCGTTAAATCGAGATAGGGTTGGAGGATTTTTAATGGGGGTAAGATTTTGTGTTTATTCATTCCCACAAAAGGGCACCGCTTCCCCCATTACCTAACACCGATCGCAATCGGAATCCGTTTTCTCCCACCTGAGCAACTGTTCCCGAAAAGCCTGGTCTTGCTTGGCAGTAATGCCCGATCGCTTTCCGTTTCCGACGCACAAGAGCAAGTACGGGCCTTAGCGGGTCGCCGGCTTCAAGAGTTAACGATTAACTGTTAATAATCGATCAAAAGGGCGATCGCAAACCGCACCGCTTCCCCGATCATCGAACAGCGAACGTGATCCGACGCCGTTTTCTCCCACGCGATCAACTGTTCCCGAAACACCAAGTCTTGCTTCGCCTGCTGCACGATCGCCTGACTGATGACTTTTTTTTGAATCTGCTCTGTCGCGATACCTTGCTGCTTCAAATAATCCAACAGCCGCTGCACGCTTTCGGAGAGTTTTTCCGGCGTTTTAGACATCAAAATCAACGAAATGTGGCGCACCATTCGCTGGTAGATTTCCTGTCTTCTGAGCAACACTTGATTGTGAGTCGGCTGCGTACTATTACTAGCAACAGCCAAGTCTAGCAAACTCAAAATTTCAGCGTCCTTGGCTAAAACCTTTTCCAACATATCTGGATAAAGCTCCAAAATGCGATCGCCCAAAATCTTGCCATTCACCAAACGGTTCGCGCTCAGCCTCAGTAAATTTTGTTTTCCCGCCGATTCAAAAAATTGAACGTTCAACTTAAGAGCGTAGCTTTCCAACTCGACCCGACGCACCGTAAAAACCAAAGCCTCCCAATTAGGATATCCAGCCAAACACACATTTACAATAGAACTGTCCTCTTGATACTGCCCCCCCAATTCCCCCGACTCAAAATCGCGATCGACCGGAAAGCGATTTGCCGCAACCTTCGCAGTATAATCAAACTGAGTAAAAACATAGCGGCAGTCAACTCTCGAAAGATCGACATCTTGAACTTGCCAATTGTGAATGCAGCAACCCGTAAGCTGCGCCCCTTCCAAATTCGTCCGAATCAAACGGCACTCAATCAAACAAGCTTCTCTTAAATCCGCCTCACCCAAAATAGCATCCATCAAATAAGCGCCGCTCAAATCAGCTTTCCGCAAATCAGCACTGCGCAAATTAGCTTCGCTCAAATCCCCGCGCAGCAAATACACTCCTTCCATATTAGCTCGCAGCAAAAGCGCCTTCTTAAAACTCGCTTTCAATAAATAAGAACCCGCCAGATTAGCTCGACTCAAATCAGCGTGATCCAGCACCGCCTCAGTCAAATCCGCCCCCGCCAGCACTGCCCTGTGCAACTCAGCGCCCGTCAGATTTGCCCATCGCATTTGAGCGCCGTTGAGGTCAGCTTCAATCAAATTTACACCGATTAAAATTGCCGATCGCAAATTCGCTTCCACCAAATGCGCTTCCCGCAAATTAGCACCCGTTAAATTAGCACCAACAAGACTGGCGCCGTTGAGATTCGCCTCCATCAATTCCGCCGCCATCAACTTCGCGCCGTCGAGTTTAGCCCCAGCCAAATTAATTTTGTCAGATTTAACTCCTTGAAGATTAGCACCGCCCAAATCCGCTTCCGGCAATGCGGCCCAATTGAGTTCTGCTGCTTCCAAACAAGCAAGGCGCAAATCCGCTTTAGCAAGATTTGCCCCGCTCAAATTTGCCACGCTCAGATTCGCCCCAGCCATCCCCGCACTGCGGAGATCCGCGCGCCGCAAACAAGCCCCAATTAACTTGGCATTGCTCAAAAAAGACCAACTCAAATTAGCACCGGTCAAGTTAGCACCAGTGAGGTCTATTTCTCGCAGGTTGATACCGCTTAAACTAGCGCCGCTGAGGTCAATGTGACTAAAGTTACGCTCTCCCTGTTGATAGCGCTGTAAAAATTCTTGTGTTTGCATTCCGCAGGTTTGGGGGCTAGCAATTTAGCTATTTTAGGACGCGCTGGGCAAGAACTTTAACTGTAAGGTACGCACGTATCGCTAGCGGGCTAGGCACAGGGACACTATCCGTACTACTTACTGCAAGAACTCAAGTCCTCCAGGTGATGCGTGCGCACTTTACCCCTATAGATGGCCGTTCAAAGGATTTGTTGCGTAAGTTCTATTCCCACTACCAACTTTACAGACTTTTGTCACTTACAGTAGCAGAGTTCGTATCTGATATGCTGCCCCGCCGGAGACTGCTTTTACCTAAAGCGCTGCAATTCTTGCTGCAAGTACTTTCCCCATTTAGTCGCTAGAGGAATTTCTGTAAAAGGAACCTGCACCGCTGCAGCATCTTTCAACAAAAATTCGAGGGCGATTCGACTTCCAGAATTCGGCGGCGACTCCAAATCAACTGCCTGAGAGTTGACTAACAACCGTAGCGACTGCACGTCTTTTAAAGAAAAAGTTTGCAAATTCACCGGTCCGCGGCGAGTAGGTTTTCCCCAAGTTAAACGGTCTTCTTGCTGACCTAGTACAGCATAAATATCGTACTTGGCTTTAGCAAATTGTTCGGCCCAGACGCGATACGCTTCCAGCTTTTGATACTCGTTCCATCCAGCCCAAGCCAGCCCAATAAAAATTGCCAGCAGCGGCAGCCACATTAAACCTCTTTCCATGCAATACCCTTGTTGAAAATAGTCGCTTGTTTTGTTTGTCATCTTCTCCAATGATACAATTGATTGAACCCCTAAAACTTGCTCGGCAATTTCAACTAGAAATTAGAGCAATTTTCGCTCGAGCAACAGCCACCGCCGAAAACAAGCAAAGTCCCGCTTGGGAGAGATCCACAAGCAGCAGCAAGGAAAACTGGCGATCGCGGTGAAAATTGGGTTATTGTGGTGAACAAGCCTTCCCTAAACGGACGATCGGCAATGAAAAAGTTTTTCCTTCTGTGCTTATTTTTAATCGGGCTCGGCTGGGCGATTTCTAATTTCCCAGGACTTGCTACTCAAGGCTCTTACGACTCGATTGTGCTGGATTTCCGCGAAGATTTGGGCGCTGCTGAGATTGCGAAAGAAGTAAATGCGATCGCCAAACAGTACCAAGTCGCACCGCAACTCAACAGCGAATTCTCAGCGGGCGACAATGTATATGTAGTTAAGGGCGATCGCACTTTGCTAAACGCCCTGAAAAAATCAAATTTGGCTAAAGATACCGAATACATAGAACCCAACTACGTCTACAGCGCTTTTGAGATTCCCAATGACCCGATGTATACCAAGCAGTGGAATCTCCGCAGCATCAACGTAGAATCGGCCTGGAACGAAACCAAAGGCAGCGGCACAACAGTAGCGATAATTGACACGGGCATTACTCCAGTCGCTGACTTAAAAGAAACCAAATTTGTACCGGGCTACGACTTTGTAAACGATCGCGCCGAAGCCTACGACGACAACGGCCACGGCACTCACGTCGCCGGTACAGTCGCCCAATCAACTAACAACAATTATGGCGTTGCCGGCATCGCCTACGAAGCAGCTTTAATGCCGCTAAAAGTGTTAAGCGGCAGCGGTGGCGGCACGGTTTCCGACATCGCCGAAGCGATCAAATTTGCTGCTGACAACGGCGCAGATGTCATCAACATGAGTCTCGGCGGCGGCGGCGAAAGTCAGTTAATGTCCGAGGCGATCGACTACGCCCACTCTAAAGGCGTTGTCATCATCGCAGCAGCCGGCAACTCCGGCGAGAGTTCCGCTTCCTATCCCGCCCGCTATCCCCACGTCATCGGCGTTTCCGCCCTCGGCCCCGACGACGAAAAAGCCTCTTACTCGAATTTCGGCGCAGGGGTTGACATTGCAGCCCCGGGCGGTTCTGAAATGGGCAAGATCCTGCAAAGTACGATCGACCCGGAAACCGGCGCCGAAGTCTTTGAAGGCTACCAAGGCACTAGCATGGCTTCTCCCCACGTTGCAGCCGTTGCAGCCCTTGTCAAGGCCTCCGGCATCACAGAACCAGACTCGATTCGCAGCATACTCTTGCAGTCCTCGCGAACAGTCGCTGAAGATCCGTTAAACCATTTTGGTTCAGGACACCTAGACGCAGCCGCAGCAGTTCAGCTAGCCCAGCGCGGACAAATCAACTTCCGCGATTTCTTCCGCTGGCTGCGCGACAACGGCTATCTCAACCCCCGCTTTTGGATTGACGGCGGTGCAGTCGCCCTGTTGCCTAAGATTGGAATGGTGCTCGGTTCTTACCTGCTGGCTTTCTTTTTGCGGAATTATTTCCCCTTCGCCTGGACTTGGGGCTTTTCCGGCGGTTTGATTGCTGGCAGTTCTGGGTTCTTTTTCCTGCGCAACTTGTTTGTATTTGATTTGCCGCAGTGGCCGCTGCGGGTGATGGGCAGTTCTATTCCCGAACTCGGCGGCGCAATTAATGGCAGCAGTATGCTGAATCCCTTTTTTGCTAGCGTTTTGATTCCTGGGATTTTGATTGCTTTGCTATTGGGACACCGACAGTGGAAGTGGATCGCGATCGCAATTTCGATCGGTTGTGCCAGCAGTTTAGCAGTGAATGCTTTTGTGTCTCCCGCAGTTTGGGGATTGGGAAATGGTTTAGTAGCACAAACCTTCTTGATTGTCAATGCTTTGCTGTGTTTCGGATTGGCGCGTTTGGCGATTAAGACAGAGGTGCAGTCAGCATGAGTATTACTGTCAAAGGCGAAATTGAACGTAAAGGATTAGGCCCGGGAACTTGGGCTTTGGTTGGCCAAGATGGGGAAACTTACGAACTTAAGGATGCTCCTTCTGAGTTGAAAAAAGCTGGTTTGAAAGTCAGTGTTAAAGGTGAAGTCCGCAAGGATGTGATGACTTTTGCTATGATCGGACCGGTTCTTGAGGTGCAGTCTTTTGAGGAGTTGTAGGTCGATCGACTAATCCAGCTTTCGAGCCAAAAAAACCCCGGCCAAAATTGGCTGGGGTTTATTAATCAGGGTGCATCTACTAATCTAATCTCCCGCCAGAGAACACCTCTTTCAGGACACTTTGGCACAATAGGGCAGAATTTGTAGCGAACCAGTGCGATCGACAAAAAAAACCCGGCCAAAATTGGTCGGGAGTTAATTAATCAGGGTGCATCTACTAATCTAATCTCCCGCCAGAGAACACCTCTTTCAGGACACTTTGGCAGAATAGGGCAGAATTTGTAGCGAACCAGTGCGATCGACAAAAAAAACCCGGCCAAAATTGGTCGGGAGTTAATTAATC
>NZ_JAUBVJ010000034.1:13143-76119 GCF_036702785.1 Microcoleus sp. AR_TQ3_B6
GTGCGATCGACAAAAAAAACCCGGCCAAAATTGGTCGGGAGTTAATTAATCAGGGTGCATCTACTAATTTAATCTCCCGCAAGAGAGCACCTCTTTCAGGGCACTTTGGCAGAATTTGGCAGAATTTGTGGCGAACCCGTGCGATCGACAAAAAAAACCCGGCCAAAATTGGTCGAGAGTT
Organism: Microcoleus sp. AR_TQ3_B6; assembly: GCF_036702785.1. Taxonomy (NCBI): domain Bacteria; kingdom Bacillati; phylum Cyanobacteriota; class Cyanophyceae; order Oscillatoriales; family Microcoleaceae; genus Microcoleus; species Microcoleus sp. AR_TQ3_B6. The sequence goes on from NZ_JAUBVJ010000034.1 coordinate 13,325, forward strand.
AATTAATCAGGGTGCATCTACTAAGGTGATTTCCATTCCAGAATATCCCCAATATGACTGTAGCCGGAGCGTCTCGCTGGCGTTGCGGGCAGGATGCCCGCAACGCAATAGGTAATTTATTTCTGAGAAATCACCTAAGCCTCGATGCCAATCCAATTGATGTGCCAGCCATTTGTATTGGCTTGTGCCACTGTCAGAGGGCTGCTGTCTGACCATTTAACGTATACACGAAAACCCGTGGCAGTTGGGGAGTAGATAGACGTAGCTCCCGTAGTTGCCCAATGATTGCTGGTGCCGCCAAGTGATGTGATATACACAGGGGTACTAGAGAACTTCCCCGTACTGGTGTTGACATCAACATAGATGCCAGTAGCGCTATATAGCATCCAAGCCGTTGAACCTTGCGGGGTGTTTCCCGAAGCAATTCTTTGATTCGACATATAGGTATCTCCTGTTCGTTGATGATTGGTCTAGCTTTCGACTGCTTAAAGGGAAATCACCTAATTTAGTCTCCGGTAGTACCCCACCTCTTTCGCGACAGTTTCGGAAATTTGCCCGAATTTGACGATTATACCACTTTACTATGAAACTGCACTTAGATATAACGCTAAGGATCTAGTTCCCACCAGAGAGAGAGATCAGCCTCATTAGACTTCTTGCCAAATAATTTTGTGCTATTATAAAAACTTTCGACAATTTTTAAATCTAGCAGGCTGGGCAAGTTTAAGGAGATGCCAATCAATCCAATAATTAAAAGTTTGACCTAAACTCGAGCAAACTTTTAATTATCACAGATATTTTTTTTGCAAGAGGTCTATTTAGTGTATCTTCATAGTGAATTGGTATAAGCGGGCGATCGCTCAAAAAAAAACCCGGCCAAAATTGGTCGGGAGTTAATTAATCAGGGTGCATCTACTAATTTAATCTCCCGCAAGAGAACACCTCTTTCAGGACACTTTGGCAGAATAGGGCAGAATTTGTGGCGAACCCGTGCGATCGACAAAAAAACCCGGCCAAAATTGGTCGGGAGTTAATTAATCAGGGTGCATCTACTCCTTAAGCTTTCTGAGAATTCCAGCGCAATCCGGACAATCTCAAATTTTTTCAGCATCAGCCTCGATACCGCAAAAAAAAACCCGGCCAAAATTGGTCGGGAGTTAATTAATCAGGGTGCATCTACTAATTTAATCTCCGGCCCCAGAGCACCTCTTTCAGGAGACTTTGGCAGAATTTGCGAAAATTTGTGGCGACGGCGTGCGATCGACAAAAAAAACCCGGCCAAAATTGGTCGGGAGTTAATTAATCAGGGTGCATCTACTCCTTAAGCTTCCTGAGAATTCCAGCGCCATCCGGACAAACTGAAACTTTTTCCGCATCAGCCTCGATACCGCAAAAAAAACCCGGCCAAAATTGGTCGGGAGTTAATTAATCAGGGTGCATCTACTAATTTAATCTCCCGCCAGAGAACACCTCTTTCAGGACACTTTGGCAGAATTTGGCAGAATTTGTGGCGAGGGCGTGCGATCGACAAAAAAAAACCCGGCCAAAATTGGTCGGGAGTTAATTAATCAGGGTGCATCTACTCCTTAAGCTTTCTGAGAATTCCAGCGCCATCCGGACAACTTCAAACTTTTTCAGCCTCAGCCTCGATACCGCAAAAAAAACCCGGCCAAAATTGGTCGGGAGTTAATTAATCAGGGTGCATCTACCAACTAAGCTTCCGGTTCGAGGTGTACCTTTTCGGGACAGTTTTGAGAATTTGCGGCGAGGGGGTGCGATCGACAAAAAAAACCCGGCCAAAATTGGTCGGGAGTTAATTAATCAGGGTGCATCTACCAACTAAGCTTCCTGCGAATTCCAGCCCCATCCGGACAGTCGCATTAAATTTTTCAACAGGGCGATCGCTTGAGGATAGGCAAAATCTGAATTACAGAGTTGGGGGGCGATCGCATTTCGGATGAATTGACCCGCGCGGAGTCCGATCCAGGAGTGAGTGGGGCGATCGACTGTGTATTAGTGCCGTTTCTTTTGATTGGGAGGCAGTTTGACCGACTCTTCTCTGTGTAAGTAGTATAAAAGCGCGATCGATACCTTTATCAAGATACCTACTACTACTAGACTAATAGCTAGTAGTAGTGAACCTAATGAGAACAATATGTCAATAACTCTCTGCCGTTGAAACCTACCTACACAAACGAAATCAAAGCGTATAGGGACTAAGAAATAAAGGGGTATTTAATTCTGGTTTGGTATCACCATTTACTGCTCAAAACTCTTTTCGGTGAACCAGAGTTGCACTAGCTTGGTCTGTCGGAACTAGCAATACTTCGCTAATATTGACGTGGGGCGATCGCGTCGCGCAAAAATACACGACATCCGCTACATCGTCCGCAGTCAGAGGTGTCAATCCTTGATAGACATTTTTGGCTTTTTCTGCATCGCCGTGAAACCGGACCTTACTAAATTCTGTTTCCACCAAACCCGGCTCTATTTCCGTCACCCGCACAGGTGTTCCCAAAAGGTCTTGTTTCAACCCTTCAGAAATAGCTCTCACTGCTGCTTTGGAAGCGCAATAAACATTACCTTTCGGATAAGTTTGGCGGCCTGCTATTGAGCCGATATTCACTACGTGGCCTCCGCCTCGGCTTACCATTCCCGGCACGATTGAACGAGTCATGTAAAGCAAGCCTTTAACATTGGTATCAATCATTTCTTCCCAATCTTGAAAGTTGCCTTCGTGCAGTTTGTCTAAACCGCGGCTCAATCCCGCATTGTTTATCAGAATATCGATGCTTTTCCAGGCATCGGGAAGCGCAGCTATCGCCGATTCGACTTGCGGGCGATCGCGCACGTCCAATTCTAGCAAATAAATTTCCTTCGCCGAGGCGATCGATTTTGTTTCTACAAGTTCGTTTGCCAGTCGATCGAGTTTTTCAAGGCGGCGGGCTGCTAAAATTAGTTTGGCTCCACCTTTGGCGAATATCTTGGCACAGGCTGCTCCGATACCGCTACTCGCACCTGTAATGAAAACAATTTGATTTTGGAGAGAAATCATTTTTAATAAGAAGGAAGATTTAGTAACCGCAGAGGGCGCAGAGGGCGCAGAGAGAGGAAGGAAGAGGGAAAAACTGAGTTTTTAGTTGGTATACAATCAAGTCGGGCCAATTAACCATAATTCTTGTAGGGGCAGGTTTACCTGATTCTCTCATTTGTATTAGAGATTTTACTTAACCAAGAATTTCAAAGGTGGTACAAGCCTCCGGATTTATCCGTGGAATCAATCCCAAATCGAAAATCCTCAAGCCCCCGCATTTATCCGTAGGGTCAATCTAAAATCTAAAATCTAAAATCTAAAATCGATTGACCCGCCACTACAGAAATTACTCAAATAACCCATAACACCTATTTTATTACTTGACAACCCGCAATCGCACACTAACCATGGCAATTCCGCCTTGTCGCATCAAAACTGCTGAAACCCACCGATTTTCAGGCGTAGCCGGAGCTTTACCTACTTTAAAAATCCCCCCAGAATTTAGCAACTCCAGCTCGACTGGTGACGGATTAAAAAATGTTTTTTCGGTAACGGGTTCCTCCAAAACAGTCCCTATTAAAATATCATCGCCGATCGGCTCTCGAACAATGGCATCAAAATGGTACTCTTCGCCCACCTTAACTTGCTCGGGCAAATTCACTTGGAGTGTGGGAGGATTTTTGCCAGAACTCAGCTGAGTTTGTTCGGCTAAAATCTCTTGCTTAACTATTTTTTCACCTTCAAAGCGCTGCTGAGAACGGATGGTAGCTTTGAGATTTAATTCTCTGCCATCCTTTTTATTAGTGCCGGCAATTGTAGTTACGGTTTCTGCGACAATCGCGCTACCTTCTGTTTTCCAAGATTGGAGTTCGGTACGGTAATTTAAAGTCGGATATCGATCCCAGAGTTGGGTGAGGGCTTTTTCCATGCTTTGGCTGTTTAAGCCGTCAGAATGAGTGAAATTCTGGCTGTAAAATGCCATGACTGCTTTGACATCGCGCCGGTTGGCTGCTGCGTCAATTTCTGTTAGCAGTTTTGTCAGTGGGGCCGGCGCATTTGCTCTTGTTTGGGCGATCGTTTGCGGAGTCGCCCCGATCGCACCGATCGCTCTTACCGCACTCGGATGCAGCACACCAGCACTTACCACTGTTAAACATAACAACATTTGAGCGATCGACTGCCCGCAGTTAAAGCCGAAAACGATCGCCCGACCGGCTTTTTCGTCCCGACGGCTGGAAAAATACTGAGATGCACTTGGCATTAAATTCAAAAAATTACGCATTAGATGATAATTTGGTTATTTGTCAGGAGTCGTGGCGCGGGCAACTATTCGCCTGCAACGAAAACTGACAATGAAAGGAGGGACACGGCACAATCTAATTTTAGATGGCTGATTGAAAATTGGCTGAAACTGCCGGAACAATAAGCATAATAATCTAAAACCTCAAATATAAAATTGATCGACCTGTGGAACTTGTACTTGTAAAAGAAACTAATACCTTGACAAAAGCCCCCCTCCGGTTGTTGGTTGCAGCTAGCGGCACTGGTGGACATCTATTTCCTGCGATCGCCACCGCTGGCCAGTTGAACGACTGTCAGATCGAATGGCTAGGAGTCCCAGACCGCATGGAAACGCAATTAGTTCCATCCCTTTACCCCCTCCACACGATCGCCGTTGAAGGCTTTCAGCATCGATTTGGACTCGGTACACTGCGAATTTTGGGCGGACTCGCCGGCTCGATCCTTCAGGTGCGGAAGTTGCTCAAAGCGGGAAATTTTCAGGGAGTGTTTACTACCGGCGGTTACATCGCAGCACCGGCAATTCTGGCGGCCCGGTCTTTGGGTTTGCCGGTGATTCTCCACGAATCTAATGCAATTCCCGGGAAGGTGACGCGCTGGTTTAGTCCTTTGTGCACTGCTGTGGCGATCGGATTTGAAGCAGCAGCCCAGCATTTACCCCGCGCGAAAACCGTGGTTGCTGGTACGCCGGTGCGATCGCAATTCCTGACTCGCCAACCTCTAAATTTGCCCATTCCTGACAGCGTACCTGTAATTTTAGTCATGGGCGGCTCTCAAGGTGCTGTCTCTGTCAATCAGTTAGTGCGGCAGTGCGCTCCGGCTTGGTTTGATGCTGGTGCTTGGGTAGTTCACCTCACCGGAAGTCATGACCCGGATGCTGAAAGTTTGAAACACGAGCAATATTTGTCTATGCCATTTTACGACAATGTGGCGAGTTTGTTGCAGCGAGCAAATTTAGCAATTAGTCGATCGGGTGCCAGTGCTCTGACAGAATTAGCAGTGACGGGAGTACCTTCTATTTTAATTCCTTATCCTCACGCCGCTGACGACCACCAAAGATTTAATGCGGAAGTATTTGCCGCATCTGGCGCCGGCGTGGTTTTCCGTCAAAGCGAACTAACAGCAGAGGTATTGCAAAGCAAAGTGTTGTATTTGTTAAGAGATTCGGAATATTTGGCAAAAATGTCTCAAGCTGCTTCTGAATTAGCGGTGAGAGACAGTACAGAACGTTTGGCAAATTTGGTCAGGGAATTGGTGGTGAGGTGATTGTTTTTAGGAGTTTTAACCGCAGATGTCGGCAGATTAACGCGGATGGACGCAGATGAAGACTGATGTTTTACATGATGTGGGAATGGATGAATTTAACTACTGATTCTAATCCTTCTTTAGTCTTCAAGTTAGTAAAAACAACTGGTTTCTCCCCTCGCATTTTTTTAGCGTCCCGTTCCATCACGCCTAAATCTGCTCCCACGAAAGAGGCGAGGTCTATTTTATTAATCACTAACAAGTCTGATTTAGTAATTCCAGGCCCGCCTTTGCGCGGAATTTTATCGCCCGCAGCGACATCGATTACGTAAATTGTTACATCTACTAACTCCGGGCTAAAAGTTGCAGCCAAATTGTCGCCGCCGCTTTCTACAAACACTAAATCTAAATCAGTGAATTTGTTTTCTAGCTCTTCTATAGCTACTAAGTTGATCGAAGCATCTTCGCGGATGGCTGTGTGGGGACAGCCTCCCGTTTCTACTCCCAAAATTCGATCGCTCTCCAAAGCTTGACTCCGAACCAAAAACTGTGCATCTTCCTGAGTATAGATATCATTAGTAACTACAGCAATCTGGTACTGCTGTCGCAGCGACTTGCACAAAGCATCAAGTAAAGCAGTTTTTCCCGAACCAACCGGGCCGGCAATTCCTACACGAAAAGCACTCATATCGATTTTAGATTTTAGATTTTAGATTTTAGATTTTTTGAGATTTTAGTATGTGCGCTATAAGCACTTTACGCGACTTTAGGATGCTTGTGGCTCACCTTCGATCGATTTTAGATTTTAGATTTTAGATTTTAGATTTTTTTTATTTTACTATGTGCGCTATAAGCACTTTACGCTACTTGAGGGTGCTGGTGGCGCACCTTCGATCGATTTTAGATTTTTTTTATTTTAGTATGTGCGCTATAAGCACTTTACGCTACTTGAGGGTGCTTGTGGCGCACCTTCCGCGGATTTCCCCCTTGAATTTTTAACTCCGAAACAACCGAGTATACTGAGTCTCGTGGGCCATGCTAGCCAGTCCTAATCCCCAACTGCAACTACCAAGGTCATCATCTTCTAATTGTAAAACTTCTCGCGCCGTGCAGCTAATTTGCGATCGCACATCTAACAGCAATTGCTGACCGGCTGTTTGACCGAGGGGAATCAGTTTAACGCCCGCACTCGCCAAATTTGCAGCCCAACTGTACAAATATCCTAACACGGCCGCTTCCTCTTCTATCTGCCAGCTTGCCGCGGCAATGCCAAAGCCGATCGCAAAATTGCACGGATTGCCGCCACATTCCACCAAATCTTTTACTATTGTTGTTAACACAGAAGAAACGGGCGATTCCCTGCGGGATAGCTTCGCTTCACGTAAATCCAGCAGCAACCTCACCAACGTCCGCCCCATTTGCCAACTTTGCAAGCGCAACTCTTCTGTTTCCTTCGCAGCAGTCGCCCAAGCATTCCAGTAACTCAAAGCGGCCAAATCCCCCCTCTGGGCCGCCCTCAAAGCCCTTACCACCACAGCCGCTTCTACTCGAACTGCCCCGAATTGCAGCGAATTTTCTAACCAATTCCTTAAAGTAATCTCGCTGTCGATCGCACCGGTTTCTACCAGACTTTCGATTCCCTCAGAATAACTATAAGATCCCACAGGTGCAAAAGCTAACTGCAACAAACATAAAAGTTGATTGTTCACTGTCGATCTCCAATCTGTTACCATTCTCTTAATCTGCGTGAATCAGCGTCAATCCCTTGTCATCTGCGGCCCGACAAATTCTCTTTTTTTAACCGCAGATACAGGCAGATAAACACAGATTAACGCAGATGAATTATATCAATTCCGCTTGCACCCTCGGTGATTGTTGACTGGTGAGTGTTGACTGGATTTTACCCCGACGATGCTACCGGATTTAATATGACTTGTTGTTTGTTGAATGACCGAAACCAATTTGGTCCTCAGCCCTCGGATTCATCGGTGTCCGTAAATCTAAAATCTAAAATCTAAAATCTAAAATCTAAAATCTAATGGCTGTGCCCGTAAGCGCCTATTTCTGGCTGAAACGGTACAATTTCCTCTGTTACTTCTAAACCCATTTTTTCCAGCATTCCCTGCAACACAGAGTCTGGACAAAGCCTTAAATAATTCTCGGCAACTTCTAAAGCTACGTGACGGTTTCCTAAATGATAAGCTGCCCGCATCAGTAACAGCGCAGTTGAGGCCCGCGCTGTCAGCACCAATTCGGGTTTTGCACTTACCAGTACCAAACAGCTACCGTCTTCGGACTCCAATAAATCCCTATCGCGCAGTACCGTACCTCTTGGCAAACTCAGGTGCAGCCTTTCCCCGGTTTCTGTCTCCAATCTGTGGCGACTGCGAGTGCGATCGTCGGCTGTCATTGGTAAGGTAAAGCTGACAATAGCATCGGGATTTGGCCGCAAATGTTTTGTGAAAGTTAGCATTTTTATATTCTATTCCTCTGACGAATTTACTTCACATCTAGTTTTTGAGGAATATCTTTTCGAGCTAATTGGAATTTACAGGTTTTTTCACCGGAAGGATAAGCGATTGAACTGTTGAAAAAGCTGATTCTGTCTATCTATGTAATATCTTTCAACAACCCTCATATTTTGTTGGGGTATAAAACTTTTTTGCCTTGATATCCGGTAATGTACGGTTACATCCAGGGATTATCTTATCTAGTGTCACACCTAGTCGGAAAATAGTCATCTCTCTCAACCGCTCCCGTTCTTGTCTAATTACCAAATTTGGGTCATTTTGTCCAGCACTTTTTTAAAGACGATCGCCATTTTTTCCAATATTTTTCCCTACCGTCTCGTAACTCGAACAATAGAACGGGAGAGGAAGAAAGACTCAAACCCCCGATATTATTTATTGCCCGGTTGTTGCAGTCGCAGCAGCTCGGCTTGAATTAGCTGTTTGACTCTCGGATTCGCTTGCTGGAGCAAAGTGAGCTGGTTGAAGCGACTAACTGTCAAGTTATTACTTTCGATAATTTTTTTAGCTTGTTGGCAGTAATTCACCGCGATGCCACGAAAACTTCCAGACAGCCTGTTAATTTCCTGAGTTTCGTTGCACACTACTCTGGGAACCGAACCCCCAGCCATTCCTTTAATTTCGTTATAAGCTTCCACCCGTCTAGGTTCTATTGCTAAGACGGAGCGAGCGTAGTTAGTAATTTCCTGGTTGCTAATCTCTTGAGCTTGGGCTCCGGCTCCGAAAACGAGGCCTGGGGATTGTCCGTACAAACCGGGCGCCCATCCCCCGGCCAAAGCTGCTGCCGAAATGATGCCTGCAAACAGCGATTGTCGCAGCATCCGGTTTACGCGAAATTTTGAGTTGTTGAGTGAGGTGTTCATGGTCGTCGGTGATTGCTTGCGTGTAGATAAAAATGACACAGCGCTGGGAGGCTCAATCTTTTTGAATAATGTGGTGGCTAAAAAGTTCCTGCCGTTGGTGATAATCTTTAATTCAAGCAGGATGGTTTGGGAGTTGCTATGGCGATCGACTTTTTAGCAAATTCCATAATTTCATCCATTGTAACATTTTTGGGAGGTTGACAAAACACCAAATTTAGACGGTAATTAAAATTACAGAGCCTTCCCGAATTGCCTCTACCCATAATTCTTAAAGCGAAACATTAAATAATTCTAAAATTCCTTGACAAAATACTCGCATTAATAGGTCAAGTTAAGGTACGCGCAAGCGTTGCTATCCCGTTCGCGAAGCGTTCCCGAAGGGTAGGGAATCGCCTGCAAGCCAAGCTCAGAGGATTTTAGATTAAAGAATTAAAGAATTGAATAATTGGGGATGACTTATAGCGGTTATCAAGCGTGGTGAGGTATGCCCCTGGGCCCTATACCCTATGCCTTATGCCAGAAAGTACCTCGTGTTACGCTCGAAAGGCTATATTCTGTATGGGTTTGGAGCGCGAGCCTACAGTTGCATTCTTTTTTTTAAACTGGTGTCAAAATTAGCAGCAATCGCACTCATCAATTCTCTTGAGGATTTAATGTTAAGCCCAGGCTGATTTGTCGATGGAGAAAATCCCCCGCTGGCGCGGGCTGCAGCCTCCGCCCGAGCCGGAACCAAAAATCAGGTTTTACTACCGGAAGATAGAGACAGCAGCAGGGAACTAGACATTAAAATCTTGGTATCAAAATGCGCGCTATCTGTTTTCGGCACTCAACCCGCAGGCCGAAGATTCGAGTTCTCGCTTCCTCAAGTTTGGGGCTGCGAAAGTTTGTCTGGGACTTACCCAGAAACCAGGTTTTTTTACTAAAGAAGATCGTTTCAGCCACCAGCAAGAGTACACAAACCCGGAAACCGGGAATTTTTGTGTCGAGAGTGTTCTTGTCATCTCGATCGCAGATAGCGATTTTGTGCAAGCATTCTCTCCGCAAGTTAACAATTATTAATTACCAATTCCCCATGAAAAGTCAAAAAGAAATTTGGCGAGTTATCCTCGCAGTAGCTATGTGTATTGTAGGCGTGCTGCACTTTACAGTGCCGGCACCTTTTATCAGAATCGTGCCGCCCCAGCTTCCTTACCCGGAAGCATTGGTTTATATCAGCGGTTTTTTTGAGATTTTGGGCGGAATTGGGCTGTTAGTTCCTCCTGTGAGCTCGGCGGCGGCGTGGGGATTAATTGCCTTGTTTATTGCCGTGTTTCCAGCTAATATCAATCAAGCCGTCAACAACATTCCGATAGAAGGGATTCCCCACAACCAATTACTGTATTGGTTGAGGCTGCCTTTTCAAGCTGTCTTCATTGCTTGGGCCTGGGTTTATACCCAACCAGATGAAGGTAAACCGCGGGCTTCTATAGTTCCAGATAGAACAGAAAACGCCCCATGAAGCAGTTCGACTACTCTTTGGATTTTAAGAACATCGACTTTCGAGAGCACCCGGAACTTTATCGGGTAGGGAAAGGAGAACAGGGAGTGCTGTTGGTGGAACCCTACAAAGGAGAAATTCTGCCTTTCTGGAGATTTAAGACTCCTGAAATTGCCCGAGAGTCCAGCAGCAAAATTTACTCCTTGTTTTTAGAGTATCTCGATGCCGATGATTTTGTTGGAGCCGACATGGCCCGCAAGTTCTTGCAGATGGGGTACACTCGATCGCGTCGCTACGCCAACCACAAAAGCGGTCGGAAATATGAGGAAAACCCTCAAAAGCTGAAGTCTGCTGCAGAGCAAAGCAGAGCTCGAAAAGATATTTTGCCGCTAGAAGCAGATCCGGTGAAAGCAGAATCGGCCGCCATTTTTCAAGAGAAATGGATGCTGGCCAAAATCAACGAGAAATATCTCCAGCTTTTAGCCAGACACCGGCAGATGTACGAATCTTTTTTAGTCAAGTCTGAGGATTGACATACAGTTACAAAAACTCAGGACTCACAATTTAGCCCCCAGCAGTGCAGTTGTGCTTCACTATCTGGGGGCCGCATCGATCGAGGGTTGTACTATAACTTACTCATCATCATCTTCTTCTGTCTGCCACTGCCGCCAAATTTCAAAGGCATTAAAGCCCCTGTATTGCAGGTAATTCAAGACTTTGCCCTTGGTTTTCGGATCTGCTTTACCCCAAGTATCGATCTTGTATTTCCGCATGATTTTGGCTTTTAATTCCGCCAGTTTTTCTGCTTCGGAGTCCTGATTTTCGGCAATTTCTTCTTCCCAGACTTGCTCGAACAAATCGCTGGTAATTCCTTTTTGCAGGCACTTGCGCTTGATGGCGGACTTCCCGTATTTGCCTGCTGCAGAGGCGATAGAGTTTGCCACCAAGCGAGTGTCGGACTGATAGCCCCGGTCTTGAATTTGCGCGATCGCCTCCAATATTTCTTCATTGCCAAAACCTTTCTCTTGCCCCTTTTTGCGAAGTTCAGAGGCACTGTAGTCTTTGCGGGACAAGAGAAAATAGAAATACTCAAGACAGCTCATCAGTTAAATCGAAGGGTAGCGCGCAAATACTCGTGTAGCGAATGCGAAATCCAGTCGCCTTGCCCGAGACTGACTGCATCGCGATCGCCTTTATTCTTCTGTATCCTCCTCTTCTTCATCCAATTCCACATCCGGTCTGTCCACATCGATCTGAATCAAGCGAATGTGCTTGTATCCGAGCTTAATTTCAAACTCGTCTCCCGGCTTTAATCCCATTTCTTGGGTATAATTTGCCCCGATCACGATCGAGCCATTCTTGTGAACGCTAGCTCGATAACTCGCTTCTCGCCCGCGTCCGTCTGCTTTCGACTTCTCTAGCTCAATGCCCTTAGCAGCTAACACTGCATCGTAAAACTCAGCCAGATTAATCCGCGTTTCTCCACTTTTGCTGACTGTGAAGTAGCCGCAAAGCTTTGCAAGTTCTCTGCGTGGCAAATCGCTGCCTTTGATTTTTTGAAGCAGACCTTTTCCTGTTAAGGGTGCTGTAGCTGTTTCTGCCATTGACCGTACCTCGCTTATTGGACTTTACTTATATCAATTACAACACATTAGATTAACTTTGTTTCACTGTCAATACTAAGAATTCTGAATATTAAGATTCTGGATAAATTTCTGTGGCCTCAAGACCGGGGGTGCAAGTAAGGATGCTCGAAGGGCGATCAATTTGCTGCTCGCGGCCCAAATGCTTGCGTAAGCCTCTCTTGCGATCGCGCGGGGAATTATTGTCGCAAATTAAATGCTTTACTTTTTTACAGTAAAGTCTGTTCCCTGCATTCACCAGTCCCCGATCGTGTCTGCGGTCAAGGTAAAAATAAGACAGCCAGGAATCGAAATACCTAGAGGGCGGCCGCTGCAAAGAAGCCGAAAGCAGTTACCGGCGCAGGGTTAACTTTTACCTCAACAAGGGGAGGCAGCACTTGTTCTCGATGCGGCTGCCAGCTACTTCCAGTTTACAAAAAGAATCCAACTGTAGGCCCTTGCTCCAAACCCTTATGGAATAAGTCATTCCCACTTCTTCAATCTCAAATCTCAAAGGGTATAAACCCTGTTTTTCGGGCTGGAAATCCCCTCAAAACCCCAAATACCAACGAGCAATCTTCTATTAAGGTGTTCGGCATATAACTTGCACATAACGCAGTCTGGGGAAGGCAATCCGGTAAAAATTGAAGGAAATTTCACCTGTTCGTTGAACGGGTTTAAGCTAAAACCCGACTCAATGGGCGCGGCGGCAGAAACATCGCGCAGCTACCAGGAGGGGAATAGTTTCGATCGGGGGAGATTGCTTCGCGACTCTTAACACTTCGTTGCGAATCAGTAGATTTTTAGGGGGAACTCGGGAAAATCTTCCTCCTCCGGCCCCAAGGCAGAGAATTTGAGCTTCTTTCCACAGGGGAATTGAAAAAGACCGAGTTAAATGCAGAAGAGCTTAAATGTTTGATGCACTACAAATTATCAGCCGTTCCCGGCATGGAGTTTTGGTGCAAATGTACTGGTTCCCACTCTTCGCCTGCAAACTGCCAGACTCTCAAAATTTATGCGCAAGCTGTAGGGGCAGGTCAAACTCACCACCGCTTCGACAATTACTTATTGTGAAATATAGTAACCGCGCTGACGGTGAGGACGTTCTTAATTGTTCCAACTCTTGCTTTTATTGTCTTGTGCCGAATGACGAATGCGCAGGCGGCCTTTCTGGGCCTGCACAAAAACGGATACAAGCTACCGACTCCTTTAGTGGAGAACTCAAAATTTTAGACTCTTGTTCGAGCTCCCAGATTCATCTGTGGAGTAATACCAAATCCGGGGAAAGCTACCCCTTTTATCAAAAGGCGGTTGAAACCGCTGCAGGGAGTCAAACTTTGATCTGCCTCTGCAGACAAGCCAGATCGAGGGGGTATTTAAGCCGGATTTGGTATAAATCTAAAATCTCAAATCCTTCGACGCTTGGGTTCATATCAAATCCGTTAGCATCGGAATAGTAAATTCGAGTTCACTGTTGACGGTTGACTGTTGACTGTTCGCTGTTCACGGCGTCAACAGTCAACCGTCAACATCACGGACGGTGTAACCGGAAATGATATCACGCCCCCGTCTAAAATCTCAAATCGACTGACGAATTCTAGATCGAGCAGTCCCGGACTTACTCTCTAGACGAGAAACTGGGTTTCTTCCTAGATGTTCCGGTTGCCTAGCTTCTGATTTTGGGTAGAAACCGGGTTGATGAGCCGGATCGTCCTCCATGCGATCGAGCAGCATACTTTTGATCATTTTTCCAGCGGCAGCCGGGAGCCAATTGCCAGCAACAACCAGAGCCTGTTTAGAGTAAGGGCAAGCAAGTCCAAACTCAGCACTGGCGGAGGTTGTTGCTTTTACTGGCTCTGTTGCAGGTAATTTTGCGACAGGGGAGGCGGAGGTTGTTGCTTTTACTGGTGTTGTTGCAGGTAATTTTGCGACAGGGGAGTCCGTACCGCCGGCAGTAACTCTTCTGGTTTCGTGTCTCGGTGGTGCGAGTACCGCCACCCAAAAAAGCCAGCACTCAAAGCAAGGGGCAACAAGCAAAGTATCAGGGCCACAGATTTTTTCAATCCCGGTTTTTTTAACGGTTTCTGAGCCGGTGCTGCAGCGGAAATTGCTTGGATAACCGAAGAGTCAGGATTAGACATAGAGCAAGGCTTCGCCACCGGTGAGTTTGGTGAATTAGCAGCCTCGGCTCGATCGTTCTGGTGAACCCAATCTCTGCGATCTTTTAATTGGTCGGGCAAATATTCCCAGACTTCGCCGTCAGAACTGTCTGACTCACACGATCGATTGGCTGGCATTGGCGGGTATTGGGCGATCGCCGAAACCGGAGACGGCGCCTTCCATTCTGTACCCGCGATCGCCGGCTGCGTTCCCGACGCGATTATTTGCACCCGAGACCCGGATGCCGCGCTGTGGGCTGGGCCGCCGATCAGATAGCCGTCAAAGTCCGGGTGCTGGTAGAGAATCGGCAAAGCCCAGTATAACTGGTGAGAACCGTAGGCAGAAATTAGTCCGGCTCTGGCCCGGCTCAGGCTGAGATCGACTGGATAGCCTTGATTGAGGTTGCGGTAAAACAGTCGCGTCAGAGTCAGGGCTACATCGTCGGGGATGCTTTCTGCCATTGCTAGCACTGCCGGAATTCCCCGCTTGACTAAAGCTTCGGTTAAGTTGCGTTCCGGGCTGTCGTCCGCGAGCTCTGAGGGGTCGCCATAGGCGCCGCGGCACGAGTTGAACACGGCCATCTGAATACCGTTGTTAACGAGCAATCCAGCTAAGTCGTCGCCGCTCAAGGTTTCGGTTAAGCCGGTGCGGCTGCTGACTAGGTAGAGTTCGCCACCTCTGGAACCTAAGTTGCTGTGGCCTGCGTAGTGCAGGACTTGGTAGTGTCCTTGTTCTAGGGCTTGGGTAAGTTGTTCTCGATCGGGCTGTTCGAGAATAGTCAGTTGAATTTCCGGGGAGTGGGGGCTGTTTTTGAGAGGGTTAGCGCTGCGGTTTTCGAGTTCTTCTTGCAGGTGGAGCACTTCTCGCTTGAGCTGCAAGCTGTCTCGATCGCTCGGAGAGGCGATCGCCATTAAAATTTTTAGCGGCCCCGGCTGAGGCACTATCCGGGTTTGTTTGAACAAACTTGTACCTGGTTGGTAGCGGGAAAACACGACATCGGTGCCGGTTGCCAAAGGGCGATCGCCGGCGTGCAGAACTTCCCACGGCAGCCGCGGCAAGTGCCGGCCTTTGAGTCCGAGCCGCAGTTGCAGCACTTCTCGGCGGTGCTGGGCGATGCCTTGAGCGCAAGTCCAGCTATCGCGCAAGTTTCCTTGAAACAGCCCGCTGTATAATTGTTGCCCGAGGGCTACTAAATTCGGCCCTGAGCTGTTTCCCGAGCGCGAGATTCCGCGACCAGCAAAACTGCTTCCCTGTAATGCTTTTCCTTGGAGCAAGCCCACCAGCGGGTCGTTCATCAGTTGAGCAGAGAGTGCAAGCCATTCGTCGATCGGCCAGCGGACTTGTTCTTCTGCTAAGGGTACACCGGGTGCCACCCTTTCTGTCCGCACTAGATATTCGTCGTCCCCAACTGGGGTGACTGAGAGTTGAAATTCCTGGCTCACGGATTTAGCGCCCTCCCGCCTTAATTCTGTATTTGCCTGCGTTTTTGCGGCTAGCAATAGCGATCGGCAAAATTATTTTTACTCTTTGAATGAAAGTTTCTGAATGCGCTTCCCCCGATCGGGCGAGCGCTGGGGTCAAATATATTTGTTCAAACACCTTGAGGGTATAAAAGTTGTACTTTAATAACAGTTTATTAGTTTTTATTGCTCTGTGGCTCAGTGAAAGCCGAAATTTCTCAAATCTTGCTATCTTTAACATTTTGCACCTCTACCGCAGACCCCTTTAGGTTTGTCGCGAACTTGAGTTTCTCATTGCTGAGTAAAGTTAAATTGGAGGCACTTTACCAGGCGGATATCGAGTTCTTATTAAAATTACTTCGCCTCTGGCCAACCGGTTTCAGGGCAATATCGAAGGCAAAGTTGAGTATTTTTTTTTTTTTGGCGATCTGTCGATGGATCCTTACCGCTTATCCTCTAGCACCACCCCCCCATCTGAAATCTTGATTTTGTGTCAATTAATTAATTGGTCAGCCCTGGCTCCTCATCCGTAAGCCCTCCGCCCTCATCCGTAAGACCGAGCGTGGCGATCGGTAATCGATAGTTGACCATCGATAATTGCTAATCGAGTATTGCTAATTTACCACTTTCATGTTATTAGATTTTTTAATTTAACTGTCTTAATCTAGTTAAAGTTCAGCAGGAAAAATAAAGTTAAGGAGCCAAGAATTCTCAACAATACAACGGCTAGGAAATTATTCCCGTCCTCTCCAGGAACAATCATTTTTATCATCTAGAGGACTAAACCTCATCAAGCTGGTTTCTCGGAGAAATATCGGATTTGGCAGCGAAGCCTCTACCAAGCAACCGGGTTTTTCAACCCCGCGGTGCGTCATTCCCGCTCAAAATGCCGATCGAGCTTACAACTTTAACCAAAAACAACTCCTGCGTTTATTTCTGTTCGTTTCTGAATCTTACAATCTGTCTTGAGATAAATAGATGTTTCCCGGCTATTTTTTTTTTGAAAATAAAGGTTTTTTCATTTTGCTGGGCTCGGTAAAATCGAGATAAAATTAGGCGACTGAAAATAAAAACAAATATTTGCCCGCGCGAAATATCTAAATTTCTAATTAGTCATCGGGAACTAAAATAAGGAGGGTGCTGTCGTTTAGGAAAGAAGCTCAAATCCTACGTCAGGGAAGGATTTGTCCGAGCTGGGAGTGTTACCCTACTTCAATGCACCCAGGCTCGATCGCAAGAAAAGCAAGGGTAAAATTTTGGGGTTCAAGGTTGTGGGTAGTTATCTGGGAGTTGTAAGTTGCGAGTTTAAATTCAGCTAATACACTGTATAAATTACGTATAAACTCTACAGTTAAGGCCACTTGGGCGCAGCTTACTGGAGAAATTACGGAGAAGAGCTCAAATGCTCGGCTCTTCGGCGCAGCACTTACGGTGTAGGTGGCGGCTCAATTAATTTGTGTGCGGCATTGCAGAATATAAAACTCGCAACTGAGAGCAAAAATCCCTTGCAGTTTAAAAGGCATCTATAAGATAAAAATGAGGCGATCAGCCCCTCTAGCAGGCGCAAGCATGAAGTTAGAAATTTTTTCTGCTGTCTCCTGTTTGCTGATAAATTGAGTCTAAGAAGCTTACCAGTGTGTGGGAAATATCAACAATGGCCGAAGAAAACTTGTTAAAAACGCTACCGGAAACACCTTTGCTCGCTCTAGCAGATGATACAGGAATTCCTGAGATGACAGACCCCAATTGGATGTTTACTACACCGCTCCCCGTCGATCCAGAAGAGTCCGAGGACGACGAGTTAGTCAAGTTAATTGAGAAAAAGATTGAGGAAAAGATCGCCAGCGAGATTGGCAGCAGCGCCGATAACGGCAAAGGTGCGAATCAGTCTAACGGCGCATCAGAAAATGGCGTTGAGGATAACAGCAAAATTGCTAAACTTAGCCCCCCCTTACCCGAGGAGGAGGATGATGATGACAGCGATCGCCGCCGCACGATCGAAGGTACCGATGACGATGACGATATTGTAGCCACCGGCGATCGGGATAAGATCTTCGGCAAAAAAGGCAAGGACAGAATCAGAGGAAACCGCGGCAAAAAAAATACAATCTACGGCGGTAAAGATGACGATGATTGCGAGGGCGGCGATGACGACGATGAAGTAAGGGGCGATCGGGGCAACGATACCGTCTACGGCGGCAAAGGCAACGACAATTGTAACGGCGGTAAAGATAACGACAGCCTTTTTGGCGGTACCGGCAACGACACCTGCGAAGGCGATGACGGCGATGACTGGGTGCACGGCAACGAAGGAGATGATGACGCTGACGGCGGCGAAGGCAACGATACCGTCTACGGCGGCAAAGGCAACGACGATTGCGAGGGCGGCGAAGGCAACGATGCCGTCAGGGGCGATACAGGCAACGACGATTGCGAGGGCGGCGACGGCAACGATACCGTTAACGGCGGCAAAGATGACGATACCGTTAGCGGCGGTGTAGGCAGCGACAACTGTGCAGGCGACGACGGCGACGACAGCGTTAGCGGCGGCACCGGCGACGATACCGTGATGGGCGGTGCCGATAGCGACAACTGTGCAGGCGACGACGGCGACGACAGCGTTAGCGGCGGCACCGGCGACGATACCGTGATGGGCGGTGCCGATAGCGACAACTGTGCAGGCGATGACGGCGACGACAGCGTTAGCGGCGGCACCGGCGACGATACCGTGATGGGCGGTGATGGCAGCGACAACTGTGCAGGCGACGACGGCGACGACAGCGTTAGCGGTGGCACTGGCGATGACTCCTTGATGGGGGGCGACGGCAACGACGCTTGCATGGGTGACGACGGCGACGACAGCGTGATGGGCGGCAGCGGCGACGATACCCTGATGGGCGGTGCGGGCAACGATACCCTCGTTACTGGCGACGGCAATGACATGGCAGATGGCGGCGGCGGCGACGACAGCGTTAGCGGCGGCGGCAGCGGCGACGATACCCTGATGGGCGGCGAGGGCAACGATACGCTGATGGGCGGTACTGGCAACCATACCTGCGTCGGTGGTGCTGGAGATGACGTTTATGTCCTGAGTAACTCTACCAACGGCGCGAGTTCAGTCATCACTGACTACGAAGACGACAAGGACAAGTTTTTGCTGTTTGGCGGCTTGAACTTTAGCAGCTTGACCTTTATACAAGTCGGTGGCAATACCGAAATTCGGGTCAATAACTTCGCGCTGGCGCTATTGTTGAATGTCAACGCAACGCTTCTCGATGCTGGCGACTTTTTAGGAGTTACCGGTTCAACTCCAACTCCAACTCCAACTCCAACTCCAACTCCGAGGCCGATTTTTAACCCTCCGCGACTGGAAAGTAATAATAGCTTGACTGCTGGTTCCAGCGGCAGCGAGCAAACTATTACTTCTGCGTTGTTGAGTTTTGTCGATACCCAGCAAGGTCCTAGCGGAATAACCTACAGGCTAACTGAGCTGCCCCCTGCTACAACCGGGCAACTATTCTTTAAGGGAGTCGCCGTAACACAAGGCGGTTTTACCTTCACTCAAGCAGATATTAACGCAGGCTTGTTAAGTTTCAAAGCGGCAGTCGGTTTTATCGGTGCGGCTACTTTTGGTTTTGAAGTTAGCAATGGCAGAAACGTTGTCACCAGCCAGCGTTTTAGCTTGAACGTCGAGGCAAATGTCTTTAAGTTTGGTGGCACTACACAGGGTCGAAATATTGTCGGTTCTGCGACGCTGGATAACGACATCGAAGGCAGCGATGGTGATGATGATATTACAGCCGGCAAAGGCAAGGACACAATCATCGGCGGCAAAGGCAAGGACACAATTAAAGGCGGGGATGGCGGTGACAATATCGAAGGCGGCGAGGATAATGACTCGATCGAAGCTGGCATCGGCAATGACACAGTAATAGGCGGTCCTGGGAATGACACATTAACTGGAAATGATGGCGATGACTCGATCGAAGGCGGCGAAGGAACTAATAGTCTAATTGGGGGTGCTGGCAAGGATAGCTTTATTTACCGCACTTCCCGCCAACAGATTCAAACAGTTGCAGAAGCTGACTTTATTACTGACTTTAATGTCGCTGAGGATGTTTTAGAGCTTTCTACGGCAGCTTTTGGTAATCTCAGGGTTTCTAGCTTGACCCGACGGGAGATTACTTCTACTTCTGTTGTTGGGTCGATCGGCAGCGCTAATTTGCTCGACTTCACCCTGGATACCACTGTTACCAGCATCGCGACTTTGCAAGCGCGGTTTGCACAGTTGGGTGGCAACCCAGATGCGCCTATTTTCTGTGAGTTTATAGATGCCACTACCGGCCGTGCTGTGCTGGTATTTGCTGTTGGGGCGCGCTTTGAAATTGTGGCCAGTTTCTCGGCCAGCATTCGCCTGCAAATCAGTAACTTTGTCTTCACGGGCCCGGAACTAAATATTCCTGTCGGTACTGCTGGTGCTGACAATGTGGATTTCACCACTTCTCCAGCCCCAGTTACTTACGATGGTTTAGCAGGCGAGGACAAGATTGTCGGCAGCAATTATAACGATAACCTCAAGGGCGGCGACGGCAACGATACCATCACCGGCGGCCTCGGTTTGGATGTCCTAAGCGGCGGCAGTGGTGCGGATCTGTTTGTTTACAGGACAACTAAAGAAGGCGGCGATAAAATTTCCGACTTTAAGTCGGGAACTGACAAATTCGAGTTTAGCGCGAGCGCTTTCGGCAATTTGACTACGACTAACTTTGACGGTGTTAGCGGGCCTTCTCCTGACATTACTGGCAAAGAGTTAGTGATTTTCACGGGCGGCAGTTATGCCTCTTTGGAAGCTGCACAAGCTAAAGCCCTGGGCAATTCTACAACTGCTGGTTTCTTCGCATTTACTAATGCGTCGAACGAGACTGTGTTGTATTTTGACTCGAACGGTACGGTGGCCGGTGGTTCTACCTTGATTGCTAATTTGGGTACTGCTACTACCAATCTGGGAACGGCGGACTTTGTATTTACAGGTACGATCGCACCTCCTACGACTGGCACCACTACCAACTCCGGCAGCGTTGCCGATTTAACTGCGGCTGGGAATACTTTCCCCATCGCCTTTAACAATTTCGGTTCTGGTGCTGGCGGTTACAATTTCACCACCCCTGTCTTGTTTACCGGCAATGACAGTGCTAACAGCGTCACCGGTACGCAATTTGCTGACATCCTCAACGGTGGTGGCGGTGCAGATATTCTCAACGGCGGCAGCGGTGCAGATATTCTCACGGGCGGCAGCGGTGCAGATGTTCTGACTGGCGGTGCTGGTGCGGATATCTTTGTTTACAAAGCAACAGGTGAAGGCGGTGATACAATTACTGACTTTACCCTTGGGGTAGACAAATTCGAGTTTACTGCGAGCGCTTTCGGCAATTTGACTACGACTAACTTTGACGGTGTTAGCGGCGTTACTCCTGACATTACTGGCAAAGAGTTAGTGATTTTCACAGGCGGCAGTTATGCCTCTTTGGACGCTGCACAAGCTAAGGCCGTGGGCAATTCTACAACTGCTGGTTTCTTCGCATTTACTAATGCGTCGAACGAGACTGTGTTGTATTTTGACTCGAACGGTACGGTGACCGGTGGTTCTACCTTGATTGCTAATTTGGGTACTGCTTCTAGCAATCTGGGAACGGCGGACTTTGTATTTACAGGTACGATCGCACCTCCTACGACTGGTACTACTACCAACTCCGGCAGCGTTGCCGATTTAACTGCGGCTGGGAACACTTTCCCCATTCCCTTTAACAATTTCGGTTCTGGTACTGGCGGTTATAATTTCACCTCTCCTGTCTTGTTTACAGGAGATGCGAATGCTAACAGCGTCACTGGTACTCAATTTGCTGACATCCTCACTGGTGGTGGCGGTGCAGATATTCTGACTGGCGGTTCTGGTGCGGATATCTTTGTTTACAAAGCAACAGGTGAAGGCGGTGATACGATTACTGACTTTACCCTTGGGGTAGACAAATTCCAGTTTACCGCGAGCGCTTTCGGCAATTTGACTACGACTAACTTTGACGGTATTAGCGGGCCTTCTCCTGACATTACTGGCAAAGAGTTAGTGATTTTCACAGGGGGCAGTTATGCCTCTTTGGACGCTGCACAAGCTAAGGCCGTGGGCAATTCTACAACTGCTGGTTTCTTCGCATTTACTAATGCGTCGAACGAGACTGTGTTGTATTTTGACTCGAACGGTACCGCAGCCGGTGGTTCTACCTTGATTGCGAATCTGGGTACTGCTTCTAGCAATCTGGGAACGGCGGACTTTGTATTTACAGGTACGATCGCACCTCCTGCGACTGGTACTACTACCAACTCCGGCAGCGTTGCCGATTTAACTGCGGCTGGGAACACTTTCCCCACCGCCTTTAACAATTTCGGTTCTGGTAGTGGCGGTTACAATTTCACCTCGCCTGTCTTGTTTACAGGAGATGCGAGTGCTAACAGCGCCACGGGTACTGAGTTTGCTGACATCTTCAGCGGCGGTTCTGGTGCCGACATTTTCGACGGCGGTTTGGGTAACGACAGCATTTCCGGCGACGATGGTGATGACAGCCTCTTCGGCGGTGGCGGTAGCGATACTCTCAACGGCGGCCTCGGGAATGACACTTTAATCGGCGGTTTGGGAACCAATGTTCTCAACGGCGGTGCTGGTTTGGATGTGTTTGTGTTCAGCGGAACTACTGCTGACGGCGGGGATTTAATTACCAATTACAGCGTTGCTGATGATGTAATTAACCTCGACAAAACTGGTTTTGCAGCGTTCACCACCGGAGGGACTTTGGCTTCGAGTTTCTACGCTTACAGCAGTACAGTTTCTGTAACTGCGCTCGAAGCAACTTTAACCGGGCCGTCGATCATGGCTATCTACGACAGTTTGTCTACTAAGCTGTATTACGATAGCAACGGTTCTAATGTTGGCGGTAACAATTTGTTTGCAACTGTCAATAATGTCAATTTTGGACCGACCGGTAATTCTGAATTGTTCTTGTTCTAAACGGCAAGCATCCTAATCGGGATATCGGCGCTACAGGTGGGGACACGGCAATGCCGTGTTCCTACAACATACGGGTAGGGACACACCATGGTTGTGTCCTTTTTTTTGGTAATAGTTCAATAATTTAGATGAGCTTTTTTGGGTAGGAAAACGGCATTGCTGTGTTCTCTTTTGCGTTGTTGTTGATGGTTGGAGTCGATCGCACTCGCGAGGGCAATTTCACTATCCAATCCGGTTGATTTTACCCGTTATATCATTCCGGTTGTATCGGAATGATGAAACCGCCGAGGACACAGAGGATGCAGAGAAAGGGAAGAGAGAGATGAATAATTCCGAGGCCAACGGATTTGATATTACCCAAAATCAGGACACGGCGCCGTGCCGTTTCCCTACAATTAATCGGGCCGCGGTTAAATTTGTATTCATTAATCCCTCTCCTGTGCAAGTACAAACGTTCGTTTACTTTTTGATAGTAAATTGTCATAACTTTGATTTTAGTCAACAGCTTTTTTAACCATTAAGCGCAACACCTAATAATTCTTATGGTCCAAAATATAATAAAAATTTATAATTTAATGGTAGGAGTGAAGCGGGCCATGCGCATCCTACAAATAAAGTCCTCGATCGCCCTAATCTAAAATCTATGAGTACCCACTTCTCTGGTGAAAATCCCTTGCAAGTCTGTTTCGCCGATGTGGAAGCGGCGGCAAATCGCTTGCAGGGCAAAGCTTTCAAGACGCCGGTGCTGACTTCGGAAACTTTCAACAAACGCACAAATTCTCAGGTATTTTTCAAGTGCGAGAACTTTCAGCGCACGGGTTCGTTTAAATTTCGGGGTGCTTGCAATGCTTTGATGCAGCTATCTGAAGCCGAAAAACAGCGGGGTGTGCTGACTTTTTCTTCGGGAAATCACGCGCAGGCGATCGCCCTTGCGGCACGGTTGCTAGAAATTCCTGTTACTGTTGTCATGCCTGCTGATGCGCCAAAAGTCAAGCAAGAGGCAACTCGCGGCTACGGCGCAGAGATTATTTTGTACGATCGCACTCAAGTTTCCCGCGAAGAGTTAACCGCTAAAATTGGCGCCCAACGGAACTTGACAATTATTCCTCCTTACGATGATGCGCGGGTGATTGCGGGACAAGGTACGGCGGGGCTGGAATTAATCGCAGAAGTTGGGGTGTTGGATTTGCTGTTAGTTTGTTGCGGTGGCGGGGGTTTGCTGTCGGGATGCGCGATCGCGGCAAAAACTTTGTCTCCGCAGTGTAAAGTAATTGGGGTAGAACCCCAGCAAGCAGACGATGCGGCGCGATCGTTCCGCACGAAAACGCTACAAACTGTTACTAATCCGGATACGATTGCTGACGGTGCGCGCACGCCATCTTTGGGGAAATTAACCTTTCCTTTGGTGCTGCATTATGTTGATGATATGGCAACTGTTTCGGAAGAGGCAATTCGCAGCACAATGTTTTTTATGTGGGAACGCATGAAGATTGTTGTTGAACCGACTGGAGTGCTGGGGGCAGCAGCTTTGCTTTCAGGTGTTGTGAAAGCTGAAAATGCGAGAGTTGGGGTAATTGTCAGTGGGGGAAATGTCGATTTTAGTCATTAGTTATTGGATATCGGAATGATTTAACCGCAGAGAACCCAGAGAACACGGAGGGAGACAAGAGAGAGATGAATAATTCCGATGAAGAGATGAGATTTTATCGGGAGATTTGTCTCTAGATTTATTTGCAACAAAATTGCGGCTGGTAGTAGGAGGAACTGCACCTCAAGTTGATCGAGATGCCAATAAATTATTTGCCAATACCTTCGCAACTGATGGCATTAAAACCCTAATCCGGGAACTTTTCAGCCGCTCGATCTCGAAAAACGAACGAATTGCTAATATTGCCGAGGGAATTATGGCGATGAGTAATATCATTTCCGGTTACACCGGAATTATGTTGACGGTTGACGGGGTTGACTGTTAACTGTTTACTGTTCACTATCAACAGTCAACAGTCAACTCGAATTTACTATTCCGATGCTAACGGATTTGATATAATGAAGAGGCACATTCTACTTCCAGGCTCTGACTGGTAACGCATATCAGGAGGCAGAGCCTCCCATCTTTCCCAGCCACAAATGAGGCAGAGCCTCTAGAAATCGGTTCCCAGGCTCTGCCTGGGAACCAGTTAATTTTATTAGGAAATTAATCTGATGAAAGTAGCTGATTTGTCAAACGAAACTTTAGCGAAGATTAAAACAGTGCGGTGGGATCGAATTATTGAGAAGCACGAAGGACCGGAGACATGGGAGTCTGAGTTGAGATACGGCGAACCAGAATTTATCGAGATTGAGGGGCGGTGGGTTTTATTGCCCGTTGAAGCATCTCGTCACAAAAATATCACGATTTTGCGGACAATTTGGAGCGCGGATGGCAACTCGCTGACTCTGTTTCTTAAGGATACAACTTTTGACGATGATATGTTTGTATCGGGATATATGGCTGTGTGCGATCGCCCAAAAGGAGAAGAGTTTTTCTTAGCAGTATTGTACCACGAATGGTTTATCGTTGAAAAAGCAGAGCTATTTGAATATTAATCTCTAAATTTTTGGGATAACACCAATGCAGATTTAACTGGTCCCAAGGCTCTGCCTGGGAACCGATGTCAGCGATGCTCTGCCTCGTTTGCTGCTTGGATCAATTGGAGGCCGAGCCTCCTGATATGCGTTCCAAGGCAGAGCCTTGGAACGAGTAGAATAAACAATAACCAACAGCTAACAAATCATGCGCCTCAACTATTCGCGGACTGTTTAGCTTGTTTCACGATTTTACGTTATTTTGAGCTGTGCTAGAGTTTGGTGCTCAACTTTGGTACTTTTAGGACTAAACTACTTTTTATGACGATCGTCCTTTTTATTTAATTTGCACAATGTCTTCAGAAACAAACTCAGCGGCTCAATCTACAACTGGTGCAGATGCGATCGATGTTGCGATCGCCTCTGGAATCGACTTTGACGGTACTCCGATTCCGCAAGCAAAATTAGACCTCTACAAGCAAGTGATGGCATTAGAAGCCGGCAGACAGCGCAGTGGCGTGTCAAATACCATGCGATCGCGCATTGTCCGAATCGGTGTCAAACATCTGCCTCAAAACGAGCTCGATAAAATGCTAGTTGCTGCTGACTTCGCACCGCTAAAAGATAAAGAAGTTGCTTTTTATTACGGCGGAAAGTAAAAATTATCTACCCTTCTAGACAGATGAATAGTCATCCCCGGATGGGTCAAACTTGGGACAAATCCTAGCAGAGGGTAAGTTTATGAGCACTAACGGAAATACCGTCATCAGCAACCTCGAGTATGATTTGTTAACAGTTTTGCAGAACAAGTCGGAAGCTTTAAAAGCCTACGAAACTTACATGAAAGATGCTCAGGAAATGGGTTCCCAGCCTTGTGCTGAACTGTTTCAAAAATTGCAGCAAGCTGACATGGAGCACGCGCAGGAAATTCGGCAGCACCTTCAACAGGTAATGCAGCAAGGCAAGATGTAAAGCTGGTGCATCTCGCTCTGCAAGTTATGACTTATGAGTTATGAGTTAAGTAGCAGCTATGAGTTAAAGAGTTTTGGATTCACAAGTGATATTCAATTCCTTAAACTCTCTCTCTCCCGAGCGAGCTAAACATCAATCTGACCGCTCAACCAATGTCGCTTAGAACTCTTAATTCATAACTAGCAACTGGTGACACCGCTTCTTGAAACTTCAGCTACAGGTAGGGACTTAGGCTTTGCTTAAGTCCTTATCTCTCTAGTCGTACAGGTTATAAAATCTCCGGTTTCAAAGCTCGTTCCATCAGGGATAAAACAGCTTGTTCAGGAGTAATTTCACCATTTAATAAGCGATAAACTTGACGAGAAACAGGCACTTCAATGCCGCGTTGATTAGCCAAATCAATCAATACATTAGTAGTATTGACTCCCTCAGCAGTGCTCTGCAATTCCTGCAAAATTTGATTTAAAGATTTGCCTTTAGCTAATCCGAAACCAACCCGATAATTGCGCGATAAAGGACTGTTGCAAGTAGCGAGCAAATCTCCCAAACCAGACAAACCGTAAAAAGTTTCAGCGCGAGCTCCCAAACGAACTCCCACCCGAATCATTTCCGGCAAAGCGCGAGTCAGCAAAGCAGATTTAGCATTAGTTCCTAATTGTAAACCGTCGCAAACACCAGCGGCGATCGCAAATACATTTTTCAAAGTTCCACCTAACTCAGTCCCCAGCGGGTCTTCATTCACATAAACCCGAAAAATATCAGAACTGTAAATATTTTGCACGTGCTTGGCCGCCGCTAAATCCCAACTCGCCGCTACCGTTGCAGCCGGCAACCCCTGCTCAATTTCTTCGGAAAGATTGGGACCCGAAAGTACGACTATTGAATTGTTAGGAAAGGCATTTTGCCAAATTTGAGATGGAGTGCGCGTGCTAGCGGGGTCTAAACCTTTGGTGACAGTAACTATAATTGTACCGGGACTTAACTCTAAAGCCAAAAGTCGATCGACCGTTGCTCCAACTCCTTTCATAGAAACTGCCGAAACAACAACATCCGCACCTGTGATAACTGATTCTAGATTAAAAGAACTGCTGCGCGACCACAAATTAACTCTAGATCCTTTTTTGCCTCCCAGATTTGCCAGTGCCGAACCCCAAGCACCTCCGCCTAATATTGTCAAGCTTGCCATAGAATTTAGTTTAATGAATTTAACCGCAGATTAACACAGATAAATCACCGATAAATCATAGCAATCAATCTGCGTTAATCCGCGTGCATCTGCGGTTAAAAACTCTTCTCCTACAAACGCGGCCGCAATCCATAATGACGGTAACGCCAATAATCTCGTAAAATGCGATCGTGATCGAAACATAATTGCTGCGGAATCTGCCAAGATTCAAAAACCTGTAAATTTTTAGCATCGTCGGCGGCTTGAGGTTCCCCCGTTGCAGAAGCCAAGAATACAATACTGATCGTGTGTTTGCGAGCGTCGCGATTTGGGTCAGAATAAACGTAAAATTGCTCGATTAATTCTACATTCAAGCTCGTTTCTTCTAAAGCTTCGCGTTTTGCCGCCGTTTCTACTGATTCCCCGTAATCGACAAAGCCGCCGGGAATTGCCCAGCCGTAGGGAATATTGCGGCGTTCGATGAGTACGATCGGGCGATGGGGCCGATCGGCTAATTCGATGATAATATCAACTGTGGGAACGGGATTTCGATAAGTCATACCATTTTAGATTAAAGAATTGAAGAATTTAGCATCGTTGCAGTTTAACTGTGGAACGGGCCCCTGAGACCGTTGCAGTTTAGCTGCAAAATGTGCGATCGACCTCGCATACAGTTCTACAATATACTTGCATATAATGTACGGATTGCGATCGCAGACAAAAAAGAGAGATTGAAAGTATGCCTAAGTGGCTGGGAAAAGTTTTAGGTATAGGTGCGGGTACAATCATCCTCCTCGGTGCGACTGGATACTGGTACGTTTTTATTGCCGGAGCACCTCAGTTAGACCCTCCGAAAGTAGTCGCTGATGCTGACTTAAATTTTCAACTCAAAACCTATAAAAGTGCCGCTATGAATTCAGAGCGCACCTACGGCTTAATTTTGCCGCCTGGGTACGCAAAAAATCCCAAACAGCGCTATCCAGTCATTTTTTTGCTGCACGGCGGGCACGGAGACGCCCGCGCTTATCAGGACAAAGCGGCTGTTACTTCTGTGCTTCACGATTTATATAAAAGCAAAAGATTGCCGCCATCAATTGTAATTACTCCTGACGGGAACGACAAGCGGGGTACGAGTCCTTTGTGGGACCCGCAGTATTTTGACGGGCCCAACGGTAAGGTGGGAAGCGCGATCGGCTCCGAGTTAGTGTCCATCGTAAAATCGCGCTACAGAACGCTGGAAGACCCCAAATTCTGGGCAATGGGAGGACAATCTTCGGGGGGTTGGGGAGCTTTTAATATCGGTTTGCGCTACTTGAATAATTTTAATATTCTCTTCAGCCACAGCGGTTATTTTACAGACCAAAGCGGCAAGGCTAACAGTCCTAAATATTTAGTGGAAAAACTTTCTGCTAAAGATAAGCAGCAGTTGCGCGCTTATTTGGATGCGGGGGAAGCAGACGAAAATTTTCTGATTTCCACTCAACAGTTTCACGAGCAATTAAACCGTTTGGGTATAGCCAACGAGTTTAACAAATTTCCGGGAGGACACGGGATTGTGGGCCCGGATGTCGGTTGGAATTATTGGCACAAGCATTTAGCCGATTCTTTGAGCTATGTGGGAAAACAGTTTAAAATATCACTGGCCACACATAAAAATTAGAAATGTCAACAGTGTTACAAAAAAAAAATAGGATTGGACTCTGGACTGCATCATTTTTAACCGGATTGGTAGGAGTTATTAACCTGCTGTCTGCTGTAACTCCCAGTTTACCCGAGCGCCGAAATTGGCTAGAACCATTTTTCCCTTTTCCCGTGCGTGCGGGCGGCCATTTTTTTGCAGCAGTTATCGGATTTATGCTGCTAACTCTGGCAACTAATTTGTTGCGGCGCAAGCGGATTGCTTGGTTGCTGACTGTGGGATTGTTAATCCTTTCTATTGTAAGTCATTTAGTCAAGGGATTGGATATTGAAGAAAGTTTGCTTTCTGGGGTGCTGCTGTTTCAGTTGTTGGTGATGCGAAAGACGTTTACGGCTAAATCCGATCGCCCTTCAATTGCTCAAGGAATTCGGGTTTTGCTGGGGGCTTTGGTGTTTACGCTGGCTTACGGGACGGCGGGTTTTTACATTCTGGACGGGCGTTTTGAAGTTAACGGACAAGCGGTTAATTTTGATTTAGACAGAGCTTTGTTCCAGACTTTTGCCATGTTTTTTACGGAGGACAATGCGGGGTTGGTTCCGAAAACTCGGTTTGCTAACTTTTTTGCGGATTCGATTTATGCTGTGGGTACGGTAACGCTTGGTTACGCACTTTTAATGCTTCTACGGCCGGTGCTGCTACGAAGTTCGGCAAGTATTTCGGAACGGAATAAAGCTCAAGAAGTTGTAGCAAAATACGGGTGGACAACGCTAGCGAGACTGGCGTTGCTTCCGGATAAATCTTATTATTTTAGTCCTTCGGGAAAAAGTACGATCGCCTACGTGCCGAAAGGTAGAGGCGCGATTGCTTTGGGAGACCCCATCGGGCCTGCTGAAGACCGCAAAGAAGCAATTCTGGGGTTTCAAGAATTTTGCGATCGCAATGATTGGTATCCAGCATTTTATCAAACTTTGCCCCAGGATCTAGAAATGTATTCTACTCTCGGTTTTCGAGTGGTGCAAATTGGCGAAGAAGCTATTGTAAATCTCCAAACTTTTACTCTCAAAGGCAAGAGCAATCAAAACTTGAGAACTGCTATCAACAGACTTACAAAAGCCGGCCATCAAATCGAATTTTACGAACCTCCTTTAAGTTCCGAATTGATGCGACAAATGAAACTCGTGAGCGACGAGTGGCTGCAAATGGTTCAGGGTGCGGAAAAAAAGTTTTCGGTTGGTTGGTTTGACGAGGCATATTTGCGGGAAACTCGCGCCGTAGCCATCTACACTCCCGACGGTAGAATTAGTGCTTTTGCTAATATGATATCGGCGGGAGATGGGGTAGTTGGAGTTGATTTAATGCGGCGTCGCACTGAGGTGGAAAATGGCACGATGGAGTGTTTGTTTGCTTCGATGTTGCAGCATTGTCAAGAATTGGGATATGAAGAATTTGATTTGGGTTTGTCGGCTTTGGCGGGAGTCGGAGAAGCCCAGAAATCCGGGCGGTTGGAAAAGGTTTTAATTTATCTTTCGGAGCACTTGAGCAAGTTTTATAATTTTAAGGGATTGCACAGTTTTAAAGATAAGTTTGGGCCGCGGTGGGAACCGCGTTATTTGGTTTATCCGAGTTTGGGAAGTTTGCCGGATGTTGTGGTTGCTTTGATTCGGGCCGATTCGGGCGATCGACTTTTGGATTATTTGCGCCCGGGAGGGTAGGCGATTTTGGATTTTAGATTTGACTGGTTCCCAGGATCTGCCTGGGAACCCATATAAGCGAGGCTCTGCCTCGGCCCGAAAATGGAGGCAGAGCCTCCGGATCTGCGTTACCAGGCTCCAGCCTGGTAACGAGTAAATATCCACGGGTAGAGACACGACTTCCTTTAACTGGTTCCGAGGCTCTGCCTGGGAACCTATATCTAGAGGCTCTGCCTCGGTTGGAAAATGGAGGCAGAGCCTCCGGATCTGCGTTACCAGGCTCTGCCTGGTAACAAGTAAAAACGAGTAAAAGAGCCTCGCTGGGGACAAAGGAGGAGGCAGAGCCTGCGGATCTGCGTTCCCAGGCTCTAGCCTGGGAACGAGCAATCAAAACCTTCATGCTAAACCCCGAATTAGTACGCGCTGCTTTTGCAAAACCTCTGAGTACAGCTTTTCCAACTCAGTAATATTCTGACTGAGAGTGTACCGCTCCATCGCCCGTTGGCGTGCTTTTTGACCGAGCAGCGATCCGAACTCAGGATGCTCGCAAAACAGCGGCAGCAAGGTTTGCAACTGACTCCGTACCCGCTGAGTGTTCAAAACTATGCCCGCGCCTGCCTCCAAGGCCTCGCCGTCAGCACCGGCATCGGTTGCCAAACAAGCCAAACCGCAGGCCATCGCTTCCAGCAGCGACAGGGACAGTCCCTCCACCAAAGAAGGCAAAATAAATACGTCTGCACCCCGCAAAATTTCGATCCGGCGTTCCTCCTCGGCGACAAATCCGAGCCACACAATGCCCTCGTCTTCGCCGTAAGACAGTTGCAGCGACGCGGCTAGGGGCCCGTCGCCTACGATCGCCAACACGTTGCCCCGGTCAAAATTGCACTGTTTCCAGGCCTTGAGCAGGGCCTCGACATTTTTCTCTGGGGCAATGCGACCTTGGTAAACAAAAATTCGATCGGCTTTTAATTGCGACTTCAACCCCGAAGGTCCGGGCGAATACTTCACCGCGTCTACTCCGTTGGGAATCACGGCTACCCGTTCTTCCGGCACTCCCAACTTCACCAAAATATCCCGCTGAATGTAAGAAAATACGATCGTCGAGTCGTAGTTAGCCAAAAACGGAGCATAAAGTTGATACATCAGGTGTTGGGTTCCCGATGTCAAATTCCGCAATTTGCGGTCGAACGGCGGGTGAAAAGTCGCCACCAGAGGCAAATTCAATTCTTGACAAATTTCCGGCAGTAAAAAGTCTAGAGGCGAAAGCGTCAGGGAAGCGTGAACAACATCGGGTTTGAGCCGCCGCAGAGATTTCATCAGCACTGTGCGCGACTTGAGAGTGGGAATCGTATAAATTTGCGATTTGTAGTGACAGGGTAAAGACACTTCGTTGCAACTGGCGGGCGAGAGCGAATTGGTATATGAGGTTTGAGCAATTCCTTTTCCCCACGAACCATTTGCCATGCTCCACGCCGTATTGTTCCTGTCGAGCGAGCCCGCTTCTTGGGCAAAGTGCAGGAAACTGACCTG
Source organism: Microcoleus sp. AR_TQ3_B6 (assembly GCF_036702785.1). Lineage (NCBI taxonomy): Bacteria > Bacillati > Cyanobacteriota > Cyanophyceae > Oscillatoriales > Microcoleaceae > Microcoleus > Microcoleus sp. AR_TQ3_B6. Next base: position 45,632 of record NZ_JAUBVJ010000034.1, read on the forward strand.
GTATCCCCGGTCTAACAGTGCGTTGGTGACTTCCCTGGAGTAAGTGACGTTACCGCAAAAAGGTGATTTTTTTCCTAGCCAAGCGATGTGCATTCCAGTAAATCAGAGTTTGTTATTTTTTAGATTCGATCGACTTTGCTATTACTGCTACGGGAAATATACCAGGTTAAGACACCGCCAGCGATCGCTAATCCTGCTAAGGCCAAAAATACTGTCGGCAAACCCAGAAATGTTTCCGCTACCCCGGCCAAAGCCAACGGTAAACTCAAAGCGATATTAGTGGCATTGTTTTGCAGCCCGAAGACTTTTCCCCGCATTTCTTCTGGAGTTTCTGCTTGAATTGTAGTCTGCATCGGCACTCCTACCAATGAGGCAAATAAACCCAACAGGGTAATGAACAGCACCGATATCCACAAATGCTGTGTAAATGCAGACAGACCCATCAGAGCAAGTGCCATGCCGATAGATCCGATTAAACTCAGTTGGGAGTGAGAAAATTTGTGACCGAGATAGCCGACTGTCGCCGCCCCACCAGCCATACCGACGCCCACTGCAGCCAGCAAAAAGCCAAATTGCGACGCTTTCATACCGGGGAGAATTTCTGCCAGCCGCACCGCTAGAACTGCCAAGGCTGCAAAAATGGAAAAGAGAATAATTAGTTGAATTAAAGCATTGCGGACTTTCGGTTGATGCTTGATGTAACGCAGGCCGTCTTGCAAATCTGCTAGGGGGTGTGGCGGTTCGTGTTCGGCATCGTTTTTTTCGCCTGTTTTCATCGACAGCAACAGCACTCCGGCGAAGGCGTAACTTCCGCCTACTACTAATTCTTTGCCGATTCCCAGTCCGCCGCCGAGGTTGCTAAATAGGGTGTCCGCTAAAGCTAGTAAGGGTTCTCCGACTGCAAAGCCAATAATCACCGAACCCATCATGGTTGTGGTGTAGAGGGAGTTTGCCGATAGCAGGTGGCGGCGTTCCACAATTAGGGGAATCACTGACTGTTCTGCTGGGGCGAAAAATTGAGTTAGAGTCGAGACTAGGAATGTCACTAGCAGCAGCAAGCAGAATCCGAGCGGCAGTTGACCGAGTTCCCACCCGTCAGAGAGCCACAGCAGCAAGGGCAATGTTAAAACGAAGGTTCCCCGCAGCAGGTTTGTGGCTACCAGCACTGCTTTTTTCGACCACCTATCGACATACACGCCCGCGGCGGCCCCGAACAGCACTGCGGGAATGGTAAAGGCGATCATGATTGCTGATACCCACCTGCTGATGGTTTGATCTGGCGCTTGAAAGCGGCTGGCCACCAGGGCGATCGTCAGTACGAGATAAACTTTATCTGCTAGTTGGGAAAAAACTTGCCCGCTCCACAATACTAGAAAATTTCGATTTTTCAAAACGGGCAGAAATCCTCTTTCTTTTTCGGGAGTTTCGGCTACTGCTTCCGAGCTCCCGGCTGCTAGGTCTGCTGTTGCCACCGGGGGGATTGCTTCGGGTTCTTGGCTTTTGCCGTTGCTTGACTCTGTTTCTGGCGTTGTGGGATATTTATCCATTTCTAAGTCTTGGACGTTGCTCCATTGTCGATCTGCCAAGGCGGGTTCCGAGCCAAAATCGGGAAAATTTTCTCGTTCTTCCATTTGGTGGTGGGTCACAGCTAAAACAGATATTGTCAAATCAGAATCGGACAGTCGCATCATAGGATTTGGGGTCGCTCGCCTGGGATGGTGGAGGTTGGGGGGATGTGAATTTCAAATTGAGGTGTTAACCCCTAAGTTTATTAATAATCTCGTAACTTTATCTCTATCTATTATCTGATGTCGCAACAATCTTGAAAATTTACCTCAAATTGCCCGCAGGTTCGGCTATCCCCCTGGCTGGGGGTGCGATGTACGATCGTTCCTTCACCTCTTTAAGTCAACACTCAAAATTTAAAACTCAAAACTCTCTAGGTAGGTATCGATCGAGCTTCCCGATCTAATCGTGCAACCTAAATGATACTGGGCATATTGCCGCAAAATATTTTCTACTGATACCCAAGTTGTTCGATCGGCAATCCCCTCTCCCAGTTCTGGACTAGCTAACTGTTGCAGCGCTGCTACTTCCTTAGCATTAATCTGGAAATTTGTCAAGTGTTTGCTGCTATTCATTTGGCGGGAACGGGAGGCGGATTTGTACAAGCTACCGATTTCTGCAGAGAGTTCTGCCTCTAAATTAGCTAGTTCCGACAAGCTGAAGGTTCCCCCAGAGGGGATACTAAAGCCGGTTTGCCAGTTCGGATCGCTGAAATTTGGGATGAGCGGCTGTCTGGTGGCGCAGCAGACTTGGACTTGGGGCGCGAGGCCTGCTAAGGCTAGCAGGTGAAAAATGCCGTGGGCGAGGTGGGCGACAAGCACGGCGGCGGATTGGATTTCTGTGCGGTCGGACAAACGCTCCAAACGGCTCAAATGTTCGCCCAGCAACCAAAAGAGTTCTTCTTGGGGCTCGTCGGAAAGGGCACTTGCGATCGCCAATTCGGCCAGATATTGCGCCGCTGCGAGTTTCCCGAGGTTGCGGCTCAAACCCGGATGGGATTGTACCGTGTCGGCTTGGGTAATTTTGTCGAGCGATCGGCCTTTGGCAATTAGCAATTCGTTGACCACAAACAATTCGCTTCTACCGCCAATGGTCGATCGGTGTTTGCGAACACCCGGTGCTACGGCTCGAATTAAGCCGAATTCCCGCGTCAAAACTGTCAGCACTCGATCGGATTCCCCCATCGGCGCACTCTTGAGATTGATTCCAGTTGCTTTGTAAGTTCGAGTCACTCGATTTGAGATTTGAGATTTGAGATTTACAAGGACAGTAGCAAAAACAGTCCGCGACGCAGAACTTTTATTAAATACTCGTTACCAGGAAGAGCCTGGTAACGCAGCTCCGGAGGCTCTGCCTCCTAATCCCAGCCGAGGCAGAGCCTCGCTTATATGGGTTCTCAGGCAGAGCCTTGGAACCAGTTAATGACAACTGACAACTGACTAATGACTCTTCTCTAAATTATCTCGCTGGCGGATTAATTTTGTAAGTTCGAGTCACTCGATTTGAGATTTACAAGGACAGTAGCAAAAACAGTCCGCCACGCAGAACTTTTATTAGATACTCGTTACCAGGCTGAGCCTGGTAACGCAGCTCCGGAGGCTCTGCCTCCTAATCCCAGCCGAGGCCGAGCCTCGCTTATATGGCTTCCCAGGCAGAGCCTTGGAACCAGTTAATGACAACTGACAACTGACTAATGACTCTTCTCTAAATTATCCCGCTGGCGGATTAATTCCGGGCCGCGAGAAGTCCCCAAACGAGTTGCACCAGCGACGATCAAATCTAAAGCTTGTTTGTGAGTGCGAATTCCGCCGGCCGCTTTAATCCCCATCCGTCCCTTCGTAACTTCCTTCAGCAGTCGCACATCGTCAACTTTCGCCGGGCCAAAAAAGCCGGTGTTAGTTTTGATGTAGGCGGCGCCGGCCTCCATGCAAATCTGGGCCGCTAATTCTTTTTCGGCATCCGAAAGCAGCGAACTTTCGATAATTGCTTTGACGGTGAGATTGGTTTCTTCGCAAATTTGGGCTAATTCCCGGTGGAATTCGTCGATTTTGCCCGCTTTCAGCAATCCTAAATTAACCGAAACATCTAACTCTACCGCTCCATTATCTGCTGCTTCTAGGGCTTCGTATATCTTCGCAGTTGATGTCGTTGCACCGGTGGGAAAACCTATGACAGTACAGACTTTCGGCCGCTTGCCGTGCAGCAGATCGACTGCTTGTCGGACGTAGCCGGGATACACGCAAACTGTGACAAAGCCAAATCTATCTGCTTGTTGGCAACAGTTTTCTACTTGCTCTGGCGTGGCGGTGGGGTCAATCAGGCCGTAGTCGATAAAGGGGGCAATATCGATATCTGGCTGGTTTGCAGCCATTGTTTTTTTCTCTCGCTGGATAACTACTTTATTATTATACAAAATAAACGGGATGCGGAAAACTTACGTTTCTTTCCGGCTGGAATTTAAGCGACTCGGGGGACTTGATATCAATTCCGGTTGCACCGGAATTATAGTTGACTGTTGACTGTTGACTGTTAACGGGCGGGTCGAAAAACTGAATGATAGTTTAGTATTGACTGTTGATTCGATTTTACAATTCCGATTCTAGCGGAGTTGATATCAGTAAGCGAGTGTTATTTGATATTCTCTTTAAGAAATGCTCTCATAAAACTCTTGAGAAAAAACCTACGATCGTTTTTGATAAAAAGGAAGTGGTGACTTTACAGTTGATTGTCTAGTTTATCAAATTTGTATCGCTCATCTACTTCTTTCTCTTGGCTTCATCATGGTTCACATTGAGAATACCGAGTTATTTGAACAAAACTCCCTGAAGTAACCGATCGGCGATCGCTTCAGGAGGCAGAACTTCAACCGCTGCATTTAGCTGAACGGCAGCTTTGGGCATTCCATATACAACAGAACTTTTCTCATCCTGAGCGATTGTGTGCCATCCCCGCGATCGCAAAAGGCTCATTCCCTCAGCACCGTCTTGTCCCATCCCAGTCAGTAAAACGGCAGTTGCCTTGTGGTTCCAGTATTGGGCAAGACTCTTAAAGAACACATTTACTGATGGGCGGTAGGGATAGTCTATCGGTTCTTTTGTGTAATGCAGAGTTAAATCCGAACGAAGACTGAGGTGATTGTTTGTACCTGCAACTAAGACAATACCTTTCTCCAGCCGATCGCCAATTTTGGCTACTTTCACCGTCAAGGGTGTTTGTTGATTCAGCCAATCCACCAGCCCCGCCGAAAACTGCAGATCGACATGTTGAATAATCGCCATAGCCGCACCGAAGTTTGCTGGTAGGCGGGAGAGAATGGTGGCTAGAGCTTTGGGGCCACCTGTTGAGGAGCCGATCGCCACTAGGGGAGGGAGTAGGCTCGAAGGTGTGGAGAATGAAGTAAATTTTGAAGTTTGGGATTTTGGAGTTGAGGATTCAGATGATTTGCCAATTAGCTTACTAAGAGTCGCAATTTTTGTCAGTAGCGGTTGGGCAGAATCTGGACTTCCTGGGATTCCTAAGACGGGAGTGTTGACTGCATCACGGGCACCATGCCCCATTGCCTCAAAAACCTTCCCGGCATTCTTTCCGACGCTTGCCGTCACAATCAGAATCACACAGGGAGACTGTTTCATGATCTGGCTGGTGGCTTCCACACCGTCCATGATTGGCATGAATAGATCCATCAAAATTAAGTCGGGGGTGTCTTTGGCGCACTGGGCAACTGCATCTGCACCATCCCGTGCAATCCATGCCACTTCATAACCTGGAACGGTTAGCAGCACTCGCTTGAGGGCTTCCACTGCCATAGCCATATCATTGACAATCCCAATTCTCATTCTAAGTACAGGCATTATTTGAGCGTGGATGTATCCACTGTAAATCTTTCCGTAGAAAAATCATAATTTTTAACCAATGCTTCATCATTAGGATCGCGAATTAAATAACTTACAATTTTAATTATTCGTGGGATGGGCGTCCCGCCCGTCCAAAAAAGACGGGCGCGACGCCCATCCCACTTTCAAGAGTGGAAGTTATTTAATTCTCATTCCTTAGCTAACTCAGCTTCCATGGCTATTGTCCAATCAGATCGACGATCGCGTTAACTAATGTGTCGTCATGGAAGCTGCTTTTGGTGATGTAATAGTCTGCCCCAGCTTCCATACCCTGAATACGATGGTCTTCGGCATCGCGGTATGACACGATAATGACCGGAAGCCAATGGAATGTCGGATGATCTTTGATTTGCTTAACAAGTTCAATGCCATTCATACGAGGCATATCGATGTCGCTCAATACAAGGTCGTAATGATTGCTCCGAATGGCTATCCAAGCATCCATTCCGTTTACGGCAACATCCACATCGTAGCCTCGATTTTGCAGCAGCTTTCGGGTCATTTCGCGCACAGTAATCGAATCATCCACAACTAAAATGCGTTGGCGAGCGTTACCTTTTGCTTTTTTGGCTTTGTTGAAATCAAAAGGTCTCATTTGACCGCTGTTGAGCAGGTTGTCAATCGATTGCACCAAATCAGAAACATCCATAATTAAAACAGGCAAGCCATTATCCATTAGAGCAGAGGCACTAATATCCCGAACTTTACCCAAACGCGGATCGAGTGGACGCACCACTAAATCCCGTTCACCTAAAAACTTGTCTATAACCAAGCCATAAGCGTTGGATTGATCGCTGATGGCAACTACACAGATCGCATCCTCTGAGAATAAAGCCTCCGGTAAATCCAGAACATGGCTCGCTGCAATCAACCCGATATTTTGACCATCTTTAGTGAAATATTGGCGACCTTCCACAACATAAATGTCCGATTTGTCGAGTTTGACAATCTGATCCACTCGTGCTAGGGGAAAGGCATAAGGTTCACCAGAAATCTCGACAATTAGCGTCCTGACAACCGAGAGCGTGAGGGGAAGTTGAAAGTGAAAATTAGTACCCTTGCGGAATTGAGATGTGGCGCGAATCGTTCCACCAACCTCTTGCACCATACTTTTGACAATATCTAATCCCACACCGCGTCCTGAAATTTCAGTCACTTGTTCTGCTGTAGAAAATCCAGGTAGAAACAGAAACTCGATGATTTCAGCATCGCTAAGTTGAGCAGCCGTTTTGGGTGAACCTAAATTCCGATCGATAATCTTTTGGCGTATCCGATCGATATCAATTCCTCTGCCGTCATCAGAAATGGTAATTGCCAGCATACCGCCACGATGAAATGATTCTAGGCGAACTGTTCCCTCCATCGGTTTGCCTGCTGCCTCTCGCTCTTGGGGGGATTCAATTCCGTGATCGATCGCATTACGAATCATGTGAGTCAGGGGTGCTTCCAGTTTCTTGAGGATGTCACGATCGACCGGGGTTGACTGACCGACAATATCTAGCTTGACCTGCTTATTTAATTGTCTTGCTAGATCGCGAACCATGCGAGGAAAGCTTTGTACTCCATCAACAAATGGACGCATGTGGGAGGCAATCACTTCGCGGTAAAGCCGATCGCTCAAGTTGGTGGTGCGACGAGCATATAGTTCCAGTTCACCCAAGCGATCGGCGAGCATTTCCCTACATTCTTGTGCTTTACGTCGAGCTGTATCTAGAACTTCCAGGCTTTCTAAATTAATTGGAGTGTTCGCTAATGTAGTATGAACCGTTTCTAGAAGTCTGGCAAGCTCTAATTGACGAGATTTGAGGGCAGTAAAGGAATCGGCAAAAGGTTGCAGCCAATTTGCCTCAACCAGCGATTCACCCGCCAACCCCATAATCCGGTTCAAATTTTCTGCCGTGACTCGCACCACCCTATCAGTTGGGCTTGCGAGAGTCACGGCCGTGGCAATTTCCTGACCCTCGCTTTGGCTCAGCGCTGAGTTTTGATCGACTGGAACCAGGGACATTGAGCGAGCAGCCCTAAAATTTGGAGGTAGCAGAGCCGCGAGCGCGTCATAACAGCTCTCAAACTCTCCAGCTTTTTGGGCCAACCATTCAACTAAATCGACTTCCATTACCTGACTAAGCCCTTGAAGCAAATCAACGCTTTGCAGCAAAACATCAATCTGATCTGAACCTAACGCGATGATCTGGCTCTGCGCTGCCACAAAGCAATCTTCCATCCAATGCGCCAGAGTAGTGACCGCATCTAGAGAAACAATTCGAGCGGCACCTTTAATCGAGTGAGCTGCCCGCATCAGCGCTTCCAGTGGCTCATCAGATTGCGGATTGGCTTCCAAGATCAGTAGTTCCTGAGTCAGGATCGCAATCTGCGCCTGAGCTTCTTGTCGAAATAGCTCCAGCATAGAATCATCGCTCATGGTCAAAAAACCTTGTGACTTAGGGTGTAAAAGAATTGTTCAGAGTCCAAAAAGTTGATCTTCTTGCCTTGCCAAGTAACGACCCCTTTGGTGTAAGCTTCCGATGCTTTGGAAATGACAACAGGAGCATCTTTGAACTCATTGAGATGAAAGCGGTAAGTTCCATGAACCTCATCCACTGGAAACACCCACTTGTTTTCATTCTTTCCAGCCACAATCATCCGTTGCGGATTAATCGTATTAGATAAATCTGCTGATTCGGCGACAGGCTCTAGACCGAGTAAGTCTCTGAGCGAAATACAGAGAAGTGTTTCACCGCGAATATTGACCAACCCCAAAAATACAGAGTTAGTCCGGTGAGGGACGGCATGAATGATGTAAGGGGGAGTCACTTCTTGCAAGATGTTGACTGGCAATGCTAACCGTTCATTACCGAGACGAAAAATGATTACAGAAAGGGTATCTGTGGCCCGAACTAGCATCCCTTCTCCCACTCCGGCCTGCTGTGTCGAAGCTTCTGACAAGATGTCTGTCCATTCTTGGAGATATTCTCGTGGAGCATTGCGCTCTAGCAAGCTGCGTCCAGCCGCCGAGTAAACCTTGCAGTTGCGGCAGTGAATAACCGTCTTCAGTTCGCCACAGGTGCGATCGCCCATCACCCCAATCTGATTCCAGCAATCGTTCAGTGTGGGATGGTCAAATTCAGAATCGTCTGGTATGGGTACCGTATTCAAATAATTTTCCCTTGTTGAATTTCTCAATTTTCAATTTCTATGCCATCACTTTGAATCGCGCAATCTCTCTCTTTAAGCTATGAGTAGCTTCGTCAAGTTCTTCTAAAGCGTGATTGGTTTCTCGCAACGAGCCTGCTGTCTGCTGAGATGCTTGGCTCAGATGCTCCATCGCTTCGCTAATTTGTTGCGCTCCCTGAGATTGTTCATCGACGGTCTGACTCACCTGCTCAAAGCGTGGGGTCAATCCCTGCACCTGCTGAATTACTTGGGCAACTTGTTCGCTAATTCTGCCTACTTCTTCGACGCTGTGAACTACAGACTTCGTAAACTTATCCATCTCTGTCACGCCGGTAGAAACTGCCGATTGCATCTCCTTAATCATCTGCTCAATTTCTAGAGTGGCAACAGCAGTCCGATCGGCTAAGCGTCGAATTTCCCGCGCCACAACAGAAAAGCCCGCGCCGTATTCTCCGGCTCTCTCGGCTTCCAGTGCTGCATTGAGAGAAAGCAAGTTAGTTTGATCTGCCACAACCGTTATGGCTGTCACCACTCTGCTGATATTGTTGGCTCGTTTGTCCATGATTTCCAGCTTGGAGGAAATTACCCCAGTAGCTTCTAGCAACTGGCGCATCACAGAATCGATGTGATTCAGATTGTCTTTACTGTTGCCGGCTGCCACTGTTGTCTGTTCAGCCATTGCCGCCACCTGCTCCATTGTTTTCACCAATTCTCTTGATGTCGCGGCAATTTCATGGGCCGTTGCACTGACTTCATTCGTTGAAGCAACCTGTTCTGTAACCGTTGCTTCCAGGTTTCTTCCAGATGCCGTAATTTGGTCGGCAGAACTGGTGATTTGATTACCTGACTTTTGAATGCGATTGACTAGCGCATTCAGGTCTTTATTCATGGTGTAAAAGGCATTCTGCAGTTGGCCAACTTCATCTTCCTGGTCAGCGAGTGAAATTTGGCTGGTTAAGTCTCCTGCAGAAATCTTTTGGGCAATGTCAACTACCCCTGCAATTTTGGCTCCTAGAGGTTTGGCGATCGTGTTGCTAAAGAAAATTCCAAATAACAGCGCAGTTCCCGGACCGATCAGGATTGCCACAAAGGCCCAAAAGCCGACTTGAGAAACATCTTTCGCCGATACACGTACTGTTTCCGCTGTCAAATCCTGATTAATTTTCAACACCTTAAAAAGTGTATTGCTGGCGTCTGTGAAGGGTTGACGGTTTACCTGAACTTGCTTCTCCAGCTCTTTGTAGGCAGCGATCGCCAAAACAGCATTCCCCCCTGAATTTTCAAATAGATTGAAAACTCCCAGTCTCTCAAACTGGAGATTACGCCTCAAAAATTCCTCATGAGATATCTTCCACGCATCCCACGTATTCAAAAAGTCTTTATATGCCTCCTTTTCAGCGTCCGACTGAGGAGTCGCTTCGTACTGCTCAAACCCTTCCTGAATTTGCTTCCAGGCGTTATCCATGCGATCGATCTCTGCCTGCCGCGCCTCTTTGTTGAGATTGATATTCAGCAAGCCGCGTTCTGATGATTCGATCTGGGTTTTTCCTTCGTTAATTTTCCACAAGCCGGAGATGGTGGGCACACTATTGCTGGCTAGGGAGTCGATGTGCTTACTCAAGCGAGAGCTGCCGCTGAGACCTACTAGTGCTACAATCAGCACCAAAATCCCCATGAACATGAACGCGAAAATTAGGCGGGCCTGCATGGATAGATTTTTGAACATATCAGGTTTCCCCTTCTAAGCTTCTGTTTTGAGACGGTGCTGCAAGCGCTGAATTCGCTGCTGAATGATTTTTGCCCCTACTGTATCGCCTTGATTTTCCTTCAATAAGGCGAGGTGAACTAACGCTTCATAAGAGGTTGGCTCCAAGTATATAGCACGTTGAAAACATCGCTCTGCTTGGCCATTCTGCTGGTGGGCCTGATACAGTTCTCCCAAGAGAGTGTAGGCAGCCGCACTCGTTGGATGATGAACAAGATAGGAGTTACAAAGCGCGATTGCTTCTGCCGATCGCCCGTCATCCGCTAACTTTTTCACTGTTTGTAAATCAAGAGACGATGTGGGTTCAGGGCTTAAATCCTTTGAACTCGCAGATGGACCGGATTCTTTGATTTGCTCAGTGTCTGGCGCCGAGGAATTTTTCACTGCTAAAGATTGCGATTCAATGGTTTGAGGAGTTATTAGTTGAGAGGGCATCTGTCTGAGTTGAGTAATATTGATGGGTGGCAGTTGTGGAAGCGATGGTTTCGATTTTCGATAAGCAAATGTGAAAGGCACACGGACAGAGACATACTGGTCTGCGACAATTTTTCCAGTGTCAGACGCTCCAACAAACAGTAACCCTCCTGGTATGAGTAGGCGATCGATCGCGGATAATACCTCTGAGCACGTTTCTGATTGCAGGTATATCAACAAGTTGCGGCAGAAGATGATGTCGTATTTCTTTTGAATCAGCGTCAGGGAGGTCATTACATTCCCCTGCTGAAAATTGACGAGTCCCCTAACGGGCTGGCATAGTTCGTAACCCTCCGCCGTTTGCTGAAAGTAGCGCTCTCGCCCTGTCCAAGCATCGCCGCGAAAGGAGTTTTTGGTGTACACTCCGCGCTTTGCCTTTGCCAGGGATCTATGACTAATGTCAATCGCATCGATCGCGAACTGTTTCGGATGCATACCCGCTTCTAGTAGGGCGATCGCCATTGAGTAAGGTTCTTCGCCCGTAGAGGATGGAACACTCAGCAGTTGGAGAGTCTTGCGGTTTGGCAACCGCAGCCATTCCGAGGTGACGTAGGTTTTTAGGTAATCAAAGGGTTTGCCATCCCGGAAAAACCAGGTCTCTGGTACGATGAGTAATTCGATCAGCTCGTCTAATTCTGAAGCGGAGGTTTGTAACCGTGCCCAATAGCTCTTGAGGTCAGGCAATTTACAGCCGACTCGACGATTCTCCGCTGCTCTGGCAATCCGGTTGAAGCCAATTGTATCGGGGTCTAAGCCTATAGTTTTGCTCAGTAATGTCGCGATCGCAGATAGTACCATCTGTAAGCCTAAGCGGTTTTGAATCGAGAAATTTCTAATCGTAATCCATTTGCTGCCTCATCAAGCTGCACTACAGCACTGTTCGTCTCCCGTAAAGAGTCCACCGTCTGCTGAGATGCTTGACTCAGATGCCCCATTGCTTCACTAATCTGTTGTGCTCCCATCGATTGCTCCTCAATGCTCTGGCTTACCTGCTCAAAGCGTGGGGTCAATCCTTGCACCTGCTGAATTACTTGAGCAATTTGATCGCTAATCTTGCTGACATCGGCAACGCTATCAACAACAGATTTATTAAACTTATCCATTTCCATTACGCCTGTAGAAACTGCCGACTGCATCTCCTTAATCATCTGGGCAATTTCCAGAGTGGCGACAGCAGTTTGGTCAGCCAATCGGCGGATCTCGCGGGCGACAACCGCAAACCCCGCACCGTATTCTCCAGCTTTTTCTGCCTCGATGGCGGCATTTAAGGACAGCAGGTTGGTCTGATCGGCAACCTTGTTAATGGTTGTCACCACACTGTTAATGTTGTTTGCCTTTTCATTCATCACCCCAAGTTTAGTGGTCATGGAAGTAGTGGCATTTGAAAGTTGGCGCATTACCGTTTCCATCCGGTTTAAGTCATTTTGACTCGCACCAGCAGCAATTGCTGTAGACTGTGCCATCAGCGCCACCTGCTCCATCACCTTGACGAGCTCTCTAGAAGTGGCGGCAATCTGCTGCGAGGTTGCACTCACTTCATTAGTTGAGGCAAGCTGTTCTGCAACAGTGGCTTCTAACTCTTTACCGGCTGCTGCAATCTCTGTTGCGGAAGTGCTGATCAGCACTCCAGACTTTTGCATCTGGAGAATCAGCGAATTGAGCTTTTTAGACATATAGTGAAATGCTGTCATCAACTTGCCAACTTCGCTACCATCGTTGTTTAGCTCAATTGTTTCCTGTAAATTTCCATCAGCAATCTTCTCTGCGGCTTCCACTACCCTTGGAAGCTCTCGTCGGATTGGCACAGCCAGGGCCGCCACCCATAAGGCGCTCGCTACCGTTGCCGCCATCGTCAGCAGCGTTCCCCACAGGATCACCATAGTCTCAAACTGCTTGGCTTTCTCGGCTTCCTGTAAATTCTCACTCAGTCGGGCTCCCAGAATTTTATGTAACCGAATGTTGGCTTCATTAAGTCTGGGAAGACGGGTAATTGAAATTTGTTGTTTCGCCTCATTTAGCTTATCGGCATCGACTAGGGGATAAACAGTTGCTGCAAGGCGATCGTATTCATCGCCAATCTCAACGAGGGCCTTGACTGCTTCTTTCGCCTCTGAATCGCCAACCTTTGCCAATTCCTCCTTGTTCAGAAGCATACTTTCTCGCGCATTAGTATAAGTCCCACGATAATACTGATCCTTAGGATAAAGAGCATATCCTCGGATACTGGCGACAATCCTAGCGACATCATAAGTATACGCATCTGTAGAACTGATGTTCTCAGCGACTTGCTTTGAGTTCGTCTGCAATTTGACTAATTGGTCAATCCCCGACCACAGTATGGAGCCGAGTACCATCATGAACAGGAGTGGCACTGAGAAGCCCAGTATGATGCGGGTAGTAATATTGTTCAACATATAGGTTGCGGCGTGAGAAATTAATACTGGTAGAATGAACGAATGGGAGCGGATTCGATTAAGGGTTTAATCTTTCTGATTTTTCAGCACTTTTTTTTCAGCACTTTTTTTGATTAATTTTCTTCACCCATCAGCAAGTAAGTATGTCGCTCATCGCTGAAAAGTCGCTCAAGCTGGACACATTGAATTATCCGTTTTTCATCGACAATCGTGCCGCTTAAGTAGGGTGCTTCCTCAACCCGAATGCTGGAATCCCTAATATCTTTGTTTGATATACTGAGTGTCTCGGTCACTCGCTGTGCCATCAGTCCTAAGTATTGTACCGATTCGTTCGGGCGGGGATATTTGACGATCATGATGCGGGTACTGAGGTGCGATTTACAGGGGGTTCCTTGGATCAAATGACACAAATCGATCACTGGCAAGACTACTCCCCGGTAGTTAAACAAACCGGCCACGTATTCTGGTACCTGCTGTACCTTTCTGAGATTGACTCGTGGAATTACCTCAACAATGTACGAACTGTCGATCGCATAGAGGTCATTCCCAGCGTAGAAAAGTAGAATTAGCACTGGTAACGATCAGTTTTTATTAGGGATGAATGAATATTTTTAGACAACAAACTTGTTGTTTAAGCAGGGTAAACGCATATTGTCAATAACGAGGGGTTTTAGCACTGCGGACTCGCCTTTATTGTTGTTTATTGAGAACGATTTTTCCACCTGTAGCGCTTTTGTCTCTACTCAGACGCTATATATGGGAATTTAGAAATTAGATGCGTTTGCCCTGGTTGTTTAACGTTAGCATATGAGCGCCAAATGAGCAAGAATTAAATTATTTCGTAATCTTTTGTGCACTGGCGTTTTAATCTAACCCACGATCGCCGCATGAGAAATGACAACAATATTAATAACAACGAAGGAGCCAGCCAGGATCGGAACAGCAATGCGGCGCCTTAAATACCGTGACAAATGCGACTGCTCTGATTCACTTAAAAATCGAGTGTAGACCAGCACAATTGCTGTTATGAAAATGTAAATGATGGCGATGATGTGGATGAAATCAATCATGGTGACAGAATTGCTACTACCCAAATCTGAGGTCGCTGCTTGCAGATTTACTATAACTGCAAACAAATTACCGACAAGGATGCCCATTATATCTTCATCTAGCAACAATGCCATTATTGAGAGTGCAACAGCAGCATAAACTCCCATCACAAGTTTAAAAAAGCTAACTTTACTCTCGCGGTTGATTGTAATTGAAATAATTAAGCGCGATCGGGAATTTAGTTCTCTTTTTATTGCCGGACTACCAAAGCTTGTTCTATAAGGAAAATTCTCTTGAGAAATTCTAAAATCTCTAATTTCCCAACCTTCCAAATCTAGGTCTTTCGGATAACCTGTGTTGGCAAAATCTGGGGCGTGAGCGAAGCTGGAAGCATCTAACTGTGTTTCCTCAAGGGGAATTTGCAATACATGGCGATCGAATGGATAATTTTTTGTGTCCCAGTTGTGATATAAAGTTGCGCTAATCTCCTCTTGAGACCAGAATAGGTTTTTACTTGCCTTAAATGTATCTGACAGATTTTCGCTTCGGGAAAAAGTGGTGTAATTTTTGCTAACTTTCTTGCTATTGACAACCTTCAGGCTTTTCAAAGGTTTTGGAGTCTCAAAAGGACAAACGCTCCAGACCCAGAAGTTTGCAGAAAACGAGTTCTCTGCTGGATCAAAATCTCGCAAGGATGTCAAGTAAACTCCAATTTGACAAGTTTTTGGAGATGTCACAGCCTCCGCCTGAACTGGTAAAGTTTGAGACAGCCAGCAGCTAAAAACCGCCAGCAGCAAGCAACCAATTAAGGGTAGTCCCTTGACAACTCCTCTAACGGCAGGATGATGCAGTTTAGAAATATATCCCCTCACTCATCAACTCCTTTGCTAAGCAACCCCTGATTTTACCACCTAAGGATGGTTGCAGAAAGTTCATTAATAGTCTATCCACCTACGATCGCCACATAGGAGATGACGATCGCGTTCAGACCGATAAACGAAATTGTCAAGCCCCGAAATAAAAGGCGAGGGTCTAGCCACATTGCCTGCTTTGCTTGCCCTGCTTCTGCTGTTAATCGGGAAAAGACGGTGGCAAGAGCGCCTGCAAAGATATACACCGCGGGTGAATTCGATCGACCGGGGTCAGGCTCTCCGTGCGCCCCATAACCGACTCCCCTGCATATTGACCAATGCCGAAAACAAACAAGCCACCAGTAACCCCGTCCGAGCGCTAACCAAACTAGGCTGTCGAGTTTCATAGAAAAAAGATAGCACCGCCGATCGCGAAAACGACGTGCTGGTCGTTACACCCCGGTAGTCAGCTTAAAGAAGCTCGCATATTTGACCCGCTGGATTGGGTTCAAAACAGTCAAGCGAGAGTAGACCCAGGGCCTCGGCGGGCAAAAATGTGCTCCTTCGCTGCTGCCAGTAACTATTCTAGGGCTTTGCAGCTCGAATGCTGTAAAAAAAAATATTTTGGTATCTTCCTTTAGATACATTTTTGATCATTCTTTAGGTATACTTTGTTAAAAGGAGTTGCGGTAGAGCTTGCGTCAGCTACGCTAGGGCAGAGGCTGGTAGCGGCTACTATTTTTACTCTCAGTAGTGCTTTAAAAATATAAAAGCCAGTGCCAAGCATGAATCATTTAGAACTCGAACAAGAAATTGGGAAAATGGCTATAGCGATGATGAGCCGCAATAGCTTAATTGGTAAAGATTTGATTGCCGATCTCAGAGGGCGGCTGTCTGTTGACAGTGTAGCTGCTTTGATGATTGTCAGTATGGAGCGTTTGATTTGGTGTGACAGCGAGTCCGTGCTCTGGAGTTTGAGTTATTTGATTCCTGCTGACGTGATGGAGGAAATTCGCCGGATTACTTCGCTGATTGTTTGCCAGCGGTTGATGGGCAAGGGTTTTGTGCTGGGAAAAGATTTTAGTATTGATGCTGGAGGCAGCCTGCTGTTGAGTGAGAATGCTAAAACAGCGGTTGTGGTTGCTTGAATTGGGCAAGCAGAAGTTGGAGCGCGAACACTATGAGATTTGCAGTTGGACTTTGGGCGCCCTAGCACTCTTTGTGTAACTGCAAACTTCATTCGGGATGCGGTAATAGTTGCGTGATTCACGGCCAGAAGAGATTCCTACCAGCTCCTAATAGCGATGAGTGCGGTTAGCTAAAACTATTTTTTCAGCGTAAAATAGTTTGTTTCGCCAGACAATTGTTGAGTTTGTTAATGGCAGTTTGTACGGGCGATCGCCCTGTATCAAATTTTTCAGAGTTTTAGTGGAATTACAGTTTTACTCGGACTATAATTTCAGGTAGAATCATCCCTAAGATAGATACAAAATATTATGAACTTAATTCAGAACTTGGAAGCGGCTTGGTATTACCACCTGGGTTCGCGCCACCTCGAAGCTAACGACGACCATGCAGCTCTGGCGAACTTTAACAAAGCTGTGAATTTACA
The DNA here is from genome assembly GCF_036702785.1 of Microcoleus sp. AR_TQ3_B6. Classification (NCBI taxonomy): domain Bacteria; kingdom Bacillati; phylum Cyanobacteriota; class Cyanophyceae; order Oscillatoriales; family Microcoleaceae; genus Microcoleus; species Microcoleus sp. AR_TQ3_B6. Next base: position 62,431 of record NZ_JAUBVJ010000034.1, read on the forward strand.
ACCCGATCATTATAAGGCTTGGTTCGGGCGAGGCATGGCTTTGGGGAACTTAGAACGGCACTTAGAGGCGTTGAAGAGTTTTGATCAGGCCTTGGCGGTGCAGCCGAATGCGAGCTTTGGCTGGCACAACCGGGCTATTGCTTTAGGAAAGTTGGGTCAGCGCTTGGAGGCTCTCAACAGTTTTGACAGGGCTTTGGAGTTCAACCCGTGTGCGGCGAGTATTTGGCACAACCGGGGACTGACGCTGATCGATATGGGACTTTACGATAAGGCGGTTCAGAGTTTCGATCGCTCTTTAAATTTGCACCCGGAGGCTGCTTGGGCGTGGTACAACCGAGGTAATGCTCTGTTGGAACTCAAGCTTTACTATCTGGCGCTCAACAGTTTTGACAGGGCGATCGAGTTTAACCCAGACGACTCAAAGGCTTGGTACAATCGCGGTATAGCTGCCCAATCAATGGGACTTTACAAACAAGCAGTGGCTAGTTTTAGTCGATCGCTCGCTCTGAAACCGGGCAGAGCCGAAGCTGTGGGCGAACGGAGAGTTGCTTTGGGCAAATTAGTAGGTTTAAATGACAGAAATGCCAAGTTCACTCCCACATCTGAGTGTCCCTTGGAAGATTATTTGATTTGGTACAACCGGGGTGTGGAATTGGCGCGAAAAGGCGGCTACTCCGAGGCGATTGCTTGCTACGAAATAGTCTTAGAAATAAATCCTGATTTTGCTAATGCTTTTTACAATAAAGCTTGCTGTTATGCGCTACTGGGATTTGCTGATTTGGCCCTTGACAATTTGCAGCGGGCTGTGGAGTTGATCCCTACTTTATACCGAGAACTAGCTTTAGCCGATCCGGATTTAAGCTGCATTTGGAAACAAGAACGTTTTGAAGCACTGATCCAAGGTTGATTTTAAGCAAAAAAACAGCTCGCCGATCGGCCGAGCTGTTATAATTGGGTGGCGCCAATTCGATCGCGCGACAGTATTTTTGCCATCTTTAGCTGAAACAAAAAGAAGCCTCTCGCCTCGCCCGTTGCGGAGGCGATAAGATGAATTTTTAGGAGAGGACGAATTGACCCACAACCGATTCAATCCGTAGGATTAACAGGACGGTGGGTCGATGAGGAATCGCTATTTTTAACACTCATAGCGAATCTATAAAATCTTCGATTACATGAGTCATGGTTCTATCGTTTTGAGACGAGTATAAGCGTAGTTTGTTTAAGCTACCCTCGGATATCCTCAAATTTAATGCTTTGTTTTTCATCAATGCCTACATAACGTCTTTGCATTGATGTTATATAGCGGTTCGATCTCGTGGTGAGGTATGCCCGTGAGCCCGTGAGCCCGTGAGCCCGTGGGCCAGATAGTACCTCATGTTACGCTCGAAAGGCTATACTATTTGTAGGTCAAAAATAAAGGATAGCAATTAGAACTTCATACCAGTACAAAATTAAACCAACTTTCATAGAAAGTAGAAAAAATCTTTCGAACGCTCGAAATGCTGCGTTATTAATATAATTATCTACTCGCTCAAAGGTTTGATTGGCATGGGCAAAATCGTTATCCTCTAGGTAGATGTCCCTTAATTTGCCAGATACCAGAGTTAAAAGAGCCGCCTAACTATTACAGTCAAAAGGCATTTCTCACCCAACTTAAAGTAGATAGACCTTGGTATAAAGAGATTCACTCTCAAGTATTGCAGGAAGTCCCTAAGAAAGTCGAGATAACTTTTGAACGATGGTTAAAAGGTGATAGTAATGGCAAGAAATCTGGTAGACCGAGATTTAAAGGCGTGGGGCCATACAAAACATTTACGTACCCTCAATTCAAGAGACATCATTTTGCTAACAACAAAATCACACTGTCAAAAATTGGGGATGTTAAGGTAATTGTTCACAGTCCAATACCTCTAGGGTTTGATATCAAGACCGTATCTGTCACCAAAAAAGCAGATGGTTATTATGTAACCCTAAGTCTTGATGAGCAAACGGTTCCCACAATCAAACCTGATTTTAACTCTGACAATATTGTTGGTATTGATGTAGGCTTAGTCGATTTCTATGTTGCTTCGGATGGTTCGAGAATTAACGCGCCAAAACATCTACGTCAAGCTGAACGCAAATTAAAATCAAACGTGGTGTTTCTAGGATAAAAAAGGTTCTAACCGTCGCAAGAAAGCTATTAAAAAACTAGCTAAGCTGTCGCGCATTTAAATTGCATATTCTCCGCCGGCGGGACACCGCACTCATTGTTTTATTGTTTTTTGACATACAATTTAAATCCCGCAACAGCTTATCCAGTAAAAAAAAGTTGCGGATACTCGTAAAGACTTCCACTTTAAGACAGCTAGAACGCTGCTCGATAAGTACGATGTCATAGCTGTGGAAAAGTTAAATATCAAAGGACTCGTTAAAACTCAACTGGGTAAAAGTATTAATGATGCTGGGTGGGGACAGTTTACGATCGTACTTTCAAACAAAGCCGAAAATGCTGGCTTGAAAGTAATAACTGTAAATCCGAACGGCACAAGCCAAGAATGTTCTAACGGCGGTCACAAAGTTACAGCACTTCCGGATGTTATGAGGTACAGTAGCAGCAATTAGTAAACCAGTTTTTGAGATGTTTCGGATTAATTAAGTCAAGAGCTACAGCAATTATCGTATCAACCATTTTAGTGGTGGTTGGTGAAAACTGGATCAATAAAGATTTAAGTTGCGACCACCATAATTCAATCGGATTAAACTCAGGAGAGTATGGGGACAAACATAAAATAGAAGCACCTACAGATTCAATCATCGATCTAATTGAATCTACTTTATGCGCGGGTAAATTATCAATTCACGTCTACGGCTCCCGACCACAATTGTGGCACTAAACATTGCTCAATAAATACCTCAAATGCTTTGCCATCCATTGAGTTATCCATTGTCATGAGTGCCACTACTCGCTTGATACTAATTGCACCAATTACTGTGACTTTTGCAGCGCGATAAAAAGGTTTAACCGCATAGGCTCTCGTTCCTTCGAACGTGCATGAGTTCGGGTTTTGCCTAGCAATACTCCAGTCTCATCTAAAAAGACTAGATTCTTTTGGTCGATCAGCTTGACTTTTTCCCAATACTCTAACCTTAACTTCATGACTCTTTCTGTTCCGGCTTGGCTACTTCTCACTGTTTTTTTTTACGATTTAATCCCAACTTTTGTAAGGCGTTACACATGGCTGTTCTACCCACCCAATTTCCAGTCTTCTGGGCAAATAACTCACACAATTCTAGTAAGGTGGCATCGGGATGGGCTGCCACTATTTCTCTCAAAAAAGCTGTGGAATTATTCAAATGACTGTATCGAGGTTTCCCCCTGGGTTTCGGCTGTAAATTCCCCTCTATTTTTTGTTGCTTGACCAGTTTTTGAACTAAGCTTTTACTGACGAAAAATATCGCTGCTGTTTTTCTAATCGACAACTTTTGCTCGATATGGGCTGCTACTATTTTTGTTCGCAAATCTACTGAATATGCTTTCATTGGTGTATTTTTTTAATCTATTCTTATTGTACCTCATAACACCCGGAAGTGCTGTAAAAAGCTGCTATCGCAAAGAATGCACAATTGCCCGGTATGTCCTACAAGTTTGTGCAGGGATTTGAATGCGGCTATAAACATAAAGGCGCGTGGGACGCACGCCCTCAAAGCTCAATTAATGTCCTCATAGAGGAGTCGTTGAGAAGCCCACACTCACCCGAAGGGGAGTGTGTGGAGTACCTTACCTATCGCACTGAAACTGTGATGGAGGGCTTGATCGGTTTGTTGGCAACTACGATCACCCGGTAGATTCCCGACTCGGGGAGTTGAGCAAAAGTTTGACCTGCGCCTTGATCCAGGAGTTCTCCCGACGGAGATTGGATCGCCAGATCTAGATTTTTGTTGCTAGCAGTTACCATGATTGTCTGTCCCTGTTTGCCTGGAACCGTGAGGGGCTGGATTTGGTAGCCGGACATTTTGAGTTTGATTGTGGCTTCTTTTTCTCTGAAGGCTATAGGAATTGGGCGATCGGGCCTATAAGTCCACTTGGCGTTAAAGTCGCGTCCGAGCACGAAGCTGCTGGTTTCACCTTTCGGGGTAACTCGCACGCGGTAGATTCCGGACTCTGGCAACTGGCCGATCCACTGATTGTCTGTTTTTTCAATAACCCCCATATTTTCACCATTGGGACTGTACAGTTCGGCTGTCAGTTGTCCCGCCCACAGGGAGAGAGTGAGTTCCCGCCCTTTGACGCCTTCAAAAATATAGGTGGTGGGTTGGTTGATGGTTTCTCGAATTTCCGAGCTTGACATTCGCTTGATCGGTTCGAGGTTGGGAACCGATCCAGAGGTAGCAGGTTTGTTAAAGGTTTCTGTAATTTCCGAGGCCGCCATCCGCTCGCTCGGTTCAATTTTTGGGGCTACAGGGCTGGCAAATACTGATTTTACCGTCATCATGAGTAGCATTCCAGTCAGTAAAATTAATTTTTTCATGTCGCACTTCCGATTGGTAATGAGTTGTATATGGTTACTTGTGTTTGCCTGTTTTCACCGGATCTCATCTGGCGATCGGCTATAGCAGTATGGAGAATATACCTAAATATCCCGTACTTGCACAAAGGCTGCTGGTAGCCAATTGGCAGTGCGGGAGATCTCGTAGTAGCCTCCGTTTGTCGGGACATTTCAATGATACTCCTTAGGCAGAATATCATCCGAGAATATTACTAATTTGCTCGAGGAAAATTCAAGCTTTCTCCGAGGATATTGCTAAAAAAATGCCTAGGCCCAAAAAACGCGGTGTCTTGGCTCTGGGAGGAGTGTTGCTACTAGAAAACGGCTAGCACCAGCAAGGGGTGACGGCCCCTACTGTTACTTAGGTTTGGACGATCGCCCTACATAAGCTGTCGCGCATTTAAATTGCATATTCTCCGCGGGCGGGACACCCCACTCATTGTTTTATTGTTTTTGGACATACAATTTAAATCCCGCAACAGCTTATGTAGGGCGATACACACCGCACCGTACCATATTCGTAGCGTGTCAAACCACTTTTTGCGTAAGTTTTGATCTTGTAGGGTCTGTCGGGGCGGATGCGAGTTAGTCTCTCTGATACTAACGAGTTTACCAGTGCCAAACCCCCCCGACCACACGAGGTTGATTTGTACTACGAACCAGACAGAATTTTCAGGTAAGCTTGTACTGTGTTGAACAAGCCCATTTCTAGCGCTTCCGCAATTAAAGCATGACCGATAGATACTTCTAGTATATCAGGAATCGAGCAAAATTTAGCTAAGTTTTGCAAATTTAGATCGTGTCCGGCATTGACTCCCAAACCTGCTGATTGAGCCGCTTTAGCTGCCAGCATATATTGTTGAAAAATAAATTCAACTTTCCCTTCGCGAAAAGCAGTTGCGTAGGGTTCCGTGTACAGTTCTACTCTGTCTGCTCCAACTTCTTTTGCTAGCGGCATGAGAGCTGCATCTGCGTCCATAAACAGACTGACTCTGATGCCGTTGTCTTTTAATTTTTGAATGATTGGTAAGAGCCGATCGCGGTTTTTGGGAATATTCCAACCGCTATCCGATGTTAGCACGTCGGGAGCGTCCGGCACCAAGGTACACTGAGCCGGTTTTACGTCGCAAACTATATCCATAAATGGCGGCTGAAACGGATTTCCTTCGATGTTGAACTCGACGGTTAGCATTTTGGCTAATTCGTAAACATCAGCCGCTTTGATGTGCCTTTCGTCGGGGCGGGGATGGACTGTAACGCCGTGGGCTCCGGCGGCGATTACTGTTTTTGCGGCTTCCGTAACGCTGGGGATACCGATGTTTCGAGAGTTTCTGAGGAGGGCGATTCTGTTGATGTTAACGCTGAGTTTAGTCACGGGAGGTTAATCTTTAAGGTTCCTGCTACTATATTAATCGCTTTCGGTACGAAACATTGAGGCTATTGCGGTACCTTTAGGGACTTCTCAGAGTAAAAATTAGCTTCTGCAAGCGGTAAAGTTTCTGCAAAAAAAGCCTCAGCTATTTGCTGTTTTGCAGCCAAATCTTCAAGGTTGGCAATGCAGAAAAGCGGTGCGACGCGCTCGACTATTGCGGGCGGGAAGTCTCGGCTGAAATATTTGAGTTCAAAGTCGTATCTGTGGGGACGGTAAATCATTCCCAACAGTTCGACTAAGGGTAGAAGAGTCCAATCGTGATAGTTGCCGATCGCATCTACTAAATTTCCCCGATAAATCTCTTTTTTTACCAGAGGTTGCAGCAAATCAAAACGGATTTTAATTTCGTTGAATCTAGCTAGCATTTTGGAAAAATGCTTGTTTTTATCCAAATGACGCGGTACAATTAAATTAGCTTTATCAAAGGCTATTGGCACTTTCCCGTGTCTCTCTATTTCTAGAAAATCGTTGCTGCTGCTGCGCCGGAAAACGGCGAAATCAATTAGCAAAAACGGCGGGGTTTCTTTGAGCCGCCAGAAGCACTGCGACTGACCGTGCCAAGCGGGTTCTGGAACTCGATATTTGAGTTCGATTTCGCCAATTTCGGCGAGGGCTTTTTCAACAATATCAAAGGTTTGTTGTACGCAGTTATCTTCAACCACAACGGCAATATCGAGGTCTGACCACTCGTCGGTGTATCCGTGGGAGGCTGAACCTCCTTGCCACAAACCGAGAACAAAATCTAAAGGTTGTAAGGTTGAAACAATCTTTTCGAAAATGATTTTTCTCATGGAATCAAGCTATACTGTTTATTTGGATTGTAGCCCCAATTCGGTAAAAGCCGTTTAAAACAAAGCGCAATTGAACAACAATTTAAAAGTCATAATTCAGGAGTCATATTAAGGAAGAGTAATTCAGGAATTATAATTACTACTGATTTTTTTCTTCTCATTCAGAAGTCAGTATGAATTCTGAGTCCTGACGCCTGAATTATTTATTAATAAAATCCGCAGCCCAAGGGGCGAGCAGGAATAACTGCTATTCGTTGTGTCCCTCAAATAAAACTCATACATAGGATTTACTGTCTGTTTTCTAGTTTAGCAATTTTGCAGTGTCATCTCGAATTTATTGATAATTGTTTAAGCTGTGGGTATCAATAACAGCTTGCATCTGGCTCCAACTAAAATTATTCCTGAAGAGCTTGTTCCAGTTGGGGCGATCGGCAAAATCGTGCCCGATCGCAATCCCGACAACGGTTTTGCTCAAGCACAAGATCGGGCAACTTTAACCCCAACAACGGTGTTGAGCTTAAAGAAGATTCCGGTTGCGGATGCTCTCGATCGCGTCGCGAGCCGCATTACCTATGTTTGGATCGTTATCCCTGAGTACAGAAGTGAGCGGTGCGATCGCCCGTGCATCCCCAAACTTCTTCAAAGCTTCAACAGCATTCCGCCGCACGTTTTTATTCGGATCCTTGAGGGCCTCAAACAGGGACAGTAAGGCAGGCTCGCCCAGCTTCACCAAAGACTCAAGGACAGCATCGCACACTCCGTAATAATTATCCTGGAAAGTTTCGATTAGCGGCTCTACGGCCCGTGCATCCCCAAGATTGCCCAAAGCCTTAGCAGCACTTTGCCTTATTCCCGAACCTTTATCTTTAAGCAGCGGAATGAGCGGCTCGACTGCACTGAGATCGCCCAGATTACCTAAAGCCTCCATCGCGTAGAAACGTACCGAGAAACTACTATCAGAAAGGGCATCGAGAAACGGTAAAAGCGATCGGCGATCGCCAAGCTTTGCCAAAGCTTCAGCCGCCGCTCTTCGCACCCCTTCATCCTCATCTTTAAGCGTTTCAATCAGCGGTTCCACCGCCCGTACATCAGCAAACTTTTCTAAAGCTTTGGCCGCCTCTAAACGGGTAGTCGGCCAAGGCTGTTTCAGAGCTTGGATCAGGGGCTCTACGGCTCGCACGTCCCCAATTTTTGCCAAAGCCCTAGCCGCCTGCTGACGCTCGTCAAAAAGCCCCTCCTCAAGCAATTGGATCAGCGGTTCAACGGCACGGGGATCGCCTAACTCACCCAAAGCCTCTGTAACAATAATTCGGACACTTCCGCGGGGAAAAAAGGCTGGAATAGTTGATGTTTCGTAAGTCCTGACTTGCCTCAAACCCTTATTCGGTCGTCTAAAAAAATTAAAAACAGTCCGAAGTATTGCAGTAACAGCAGAGTCGGTGTTGCTCTTTGAATTGCCAATAGCATCGATAAACGGTTCAACTATCCGCCGATCGCCAATCTTACCTAAAACCCAGGCAACCGTAGAACGCAGCTTGCTATCTTCGTTCTCTTGTTTAAAAATCTCGAGCAGTGGTTCAATTGCCCGCTTGTCACCAATCCGCTCTAAAGATAGAGCAGCCAACTTACGCACAAACAAGTCAGAGTCATTTAGCAGCGCCGATATCAGCGGTTCAACTGCCCGCACGTCCCCCACCCGACCTAAAATATAGGCAGTTTCCTGACGCACTTTGCAATCACTATCTTTAAGCAACTCGATTATCACTTCAACATCTTGGTTGCCCTCAAACTTGCCCAAAGCAGAGATAGCTTGCTCGCGTACCTGGCTATTTTCATCTTTGAGCATATCGGTGAGCGGTTTCATAGCCCGATCGTCCCGCAGCCGACTTAAGGCTCTGATGGCAGCTTCGCGCACTTGCCAATTAGAATCTCTAAGCTGATGCATTAGAGGTTCAACCGCTTTTTTGTTGTCAATCCAGCGCAAAGACTCGATCGCACTCAAACGCACTTTGTCATCTCCGTCACCGAGCGCTTCAATGAGCGCAGGAACTGCCTGTTCATCCCCAATCTTGCCCAAAGCCTCAGCCGCACTTTGTCGCACAAAACTATCTTCATCCTGAAGCGCATCAATCAATCGCAATTGCGACAGTTCGCCCAAGTTGCCCAGTGCTTTAGCAGCATCCTGGCGTAGAGGATGATTTGGCTGTCTGAGGATATTGAACAGTAATTCAACGGCACTGCTGCCCGTTAACTGGTTCAAAGCCTCGACTACAGCCAGACGGGGCTCCTCAACCTTCAGCCCCGCAAACAGTGGCACGTAGCCGCCATTTTCCCTTGACTCGTAACCGAGCGCAAAGCCACACCTCAATTGACTTGAATAGTTAAGTGATTTTATTAGTAGATCGATAGCTCGCTTATCGCCCATTTTGCCCAAAAATCGGGCTATATTCGGCAGCATTTCTGCGCTCCAACGCCTGCCCTCAAGCATCTGAATAAACAGTTCAACCACACGCGGGTGGCTAAAATTGCTCAATGCTCCAACTGCTTTTGAGCGGATACTCTCATCAGAGTCTTTAAGCACTTCAATTAGGGGTTCAATGGCTCGCACATCACCTAATTGACCCAGAGCAAAGGTGGCTCCGGCACGCACCCAGTCGTACCCATCTCCGGCACGCACCCATTCGTCCTCATCTTTAAGCACTTGGATTAGCGGTTCAACCGCCTTATCCCCAAGCTCGCCCAAAGCTCGGGCAGCACTCCTACGAACATCAAAATCAGAGTCCTTGAGTGCTTCGATCAGTGGCAGGGTGGCTCGTGCGTCGCCTAACTTGCCCAACGTCGCTGCGGCCTGAAATCGCACCCATTTATTCTCATCGGCGAGTGCGTTGAGTAACGGTGATAATGCCAGTTCACCAAGCTTAACTAAAGCCTCCGCAACTGTCCAAGGCCGCCCCCGCTCATCATTCATCTCGCCCCAAATCGGGTCAGCCGTTTGGCACACCCAAGTATTCTCTTTGAGAGCTTGGATCAGGGGTTGAACCGCTTGTCTATCACCCAGTTTGCCTAAAGCCTCAGCAGCAGTGTGGCGCACTTCTCTGTCTGAGTCTTTGAGAGCTTGGATCAGGGGTTCAACCGCTTGCTTGTCGCCTAGCTCACCCAAAACAATGGCACTACTCTGGCGCACTTCCGAGTCTGGGTGTCTGAGGGTGTCAATCAGAGATTCAATACCCAAAGACCTAGCAGCACTGTGGCACAATTCCAAATCTGAGTTTTTGAGAGCATTAATCAGAGATTCAACCGATATCATAGGTTTTCCCTGTTTAGGTCATCGACGATCGCCACCCTGGCACAAGAATTATCACAGCAGGCAAAAAATATTAATTTAGGAACTACTCCGGCTAAGATGCTGTATGACGGGCAGCTTTATGTAAGGCTCTATATTTGATACCGACTCTTTTGACAACAGTTATCGGGATATTTTAATTATTGTGCATGATGAAATTTACTAAACTTAACTACTGCCGATATTTATTAAGCAGTTCTATCAACCATACACTAACCAACGAGTGCCAAGCATTGCACTGACAATTTTGAGCGGCAAGGGTTTGACAGACCCAGATTTAGGTTAATGCGATCGCCCGCCATTGAAAATCAGTCTTAAATTGTCAGAATCAAAAACTTGCCCGCTGTCCGGTAATATGAGAAAGGATTAATTTTTAACAGCGCGGCATGGCTATTATTTGGGAACTCGACTTTTACAGCCGTCCAATCCTAGACGAGCGAGAGAAAAAAAAATGGGAATTGTTGATCTGCGAAAGCCCGCTGAATGTAGGCGACAAGGCCGAATCTCTGTTTCGCTACTGGCAATTCTGCTCGAGTTCTACCGTGAATTCCCTGTGGCTGGCGGGTGCAATTAAAGAGGCGATCGCCTCCGCACCCAAACGACCTGAAAAAATCCGCTTTTTCCGCCGCCAAATGGCGAACATGATTACTAAAGCCTGCGAGGACTTGGACATTCCTGCTGCCTGCAGCCGCCGTACCCTCGCCCTCAGCCTGTGGCTGGAAGAACGGATGAAAGAGGTTTATCCCGCCGAACCGGGCTATCAACTGGTTGTGAACCCGAGCGTTCAATTTATACCCGAAACGCCAGTTGCGCTGCCGGATGCTTTAATCGGCGAAAAATGGAGGTTTGTGAGTTTGCCGATCGCAGCTTTTGACGAAATGTCCGAGTGGGATATCGGATTTGGCGAAGCTTTCGGGCTGCCGATGACACGCCTGGGCCCGGAAACGCAAATTCCGGGACTGATTATCTACTCGTCGAGAGCAAACGCCCTGGCAGGTTGGATGTCGGGTTTGGAGTTGGCTTTTCTCAAATTTGACAGCGGCCCGCCCGCTAGGCTGGTATTAGATACGGGAGCTAACGATCGGTGGATTTTAGCTAATCTCAGAGACGCAGCAACTGAGAGAGAAGCGAAAGCATTTGAAGCCGCGAAAAAGCAAGCAAAAAAAGTACATTTCTTAGCAATTCAGTCAAATCCCGAATCGGAATCTTTCGCAGGATTTTGGCTGCTGCACGAACTAACTATTTAGTCGCTCGTTTGGCAATAACTGATATCTGGCAGCATTCTCAATTAGATTTAACCAACCAGTTTGTTTGATAAAAAATCTCGGCTTTGAGATTTGACCTGCAGCCATAAAGCTGGTTTCTGACCCCGCCCGAAAACGGCTATAACCCCCAGAATCCTGTCGTGGAGAGATCAATATTTTAGATTTTAGCTCAAGCTCGCAGATTCATTTGTGAAGTAAATCTAAAATCTAAAATCTAAAATCTAAAATCGAGGCTGGGCCCTTGGACAAGATGCAAATAATAACAACTGCGTAGCATCTTGTTATCCCCCATTATACCAGTTTCCCAAAAGAATCTAAATGTAGGCTCGTGCTCCCAACCCATATCCAGTAAGTCATTGCCAATTCTTTAATCGAAAATCGAAAATGGTATTACCGATCGCCCATTACCAACCACCGACAACAATGACCAATCACCAATCAGCAGAACAACTGCTAGAATTAGCCACCAAAGCAGGGGCCGAAGCTGCTGAGGTATTGGAATCGCAATCGCTCTCGCGGCCGGTTTTTTTTGAAGCAAACCGCCTCAAACAGCTAGAAACCGCCCAAGCAGAAGGTATTGCCCTACGGCTGTGGCGGGACGGGCGGCCAGGTTTGGCGGTGGCCTACGGACCGGTGGAACCGCAAATTTTGGTGGACAGGGCGATCGCGCTTTCGCAACTCAACGAACCGGAAACCATCGAACTCGGCACCGGTGAGAAGGTTGTTTATCCCGATCGCGGAGTGTCGGTGCCAGCCCAACAGCTAGTAAACTGGGGAAAAGAGGCGATCGCGATCGTCCGCGAAGGCTATCCCGAAAGCCTCTGCACCGCCGAACTCGACTGCGAAATCGAAAGCACTCGCTTGCTGAACACACTAGGCTTGGATTCCAGTCACACCGACACCACCCTCAGCGGTTACTTGTCAGCCGAATTAGTACGGGGAGAAGATTTCCTTAACATTTGGGAAGGCGAAACCGAACGCGGCACCCTTGACTTAAACACCAGCGCCAGGCGAGTTTTGCAACGTTTGGAATGGGCTAAAGACAATGTAGCCCCCCCCACGGGCCGCGTGCCGGTGCTGTTTACAGCCAAAGCAGCCGATTTACTGTGGGGGACTGTCTCTGCGGCGTTGAACGGCAAACAGGTACTCGAAGGCGCTTCGCCTTGGAGCGATCGTTTGGGATCTCAAGTGACTTCGCCGCTTGTCACCCTCTCGCAGCAGCCGGATATCGGACCCTATAGCTGTCCTTTTGATGACGAAGGCACTCCCACTCGGGCGATCGTCTTTATCAACAGCGGAGTGTTGCAGCTATTTTATACCGATCGCACCACCGGTCGAGCCTTGGGTAGCGGCACTACCGGCAACGGATTTCGCCCGGGTTTGGGCAGCTATCCGACGCCGAGTTTGTTCAATGTTTTGATTAAACCAGGTTCGCTTTCGCTAATCGATTTAATCGCTCAATTAGACGACGGAATTGTAGTAGATCAAATGCTTGGCGGCAGTGCCGGAATTTCTGGCGATTTTTCGATTAACGTCGATCTCGGCTACCGAGTTAAAAAAGGTCAAATAGTCGGCAGAATCAAAGACACAATGGTAGCCGGCAACGTTTACAGCGTCCTCAAACAATTAGTAGAATTGGGAGGAGACTCCGAATGGAACGGTTCTTGCCAAACACCATCTGTAATTGTAGAGGGATTGTCCGTTATCGGCAAAAACTAATGGAGAATTGGTAATCGGGAATCGGGAATCGGTAATTGGTAATAAACTTTTGAGTTGGAAATTGGTAATTTTAAGTTAAAGAGTTTTCCCGCCAAACTCAACATTTAAAACTTAAATTTACTCGTCAATTCCCCATTCCCAATTATCAATTATCCATCCAAACTGCCTGGTATTCTCTGAGAGTCTACACCTATATTCATGGATCAAATTTGAGCTAGTACGCACCCTACACATAAATTCAATATCTCAAATCCCAAATAATTATGCGTATTTGTTTTATCGGCGACTCTTTCGTAAACGGTACGGGCGATCCAACATACCTTGGTTGGACAGGACGAATCTGCGCGGCCGCTTCTGGCGGGCAAAGACAGGATATTACCCATTATAATTTAGGAGTGCGGGGAGAAACCAGTGCCGATGTAGAAACTCGGTGGTTTAGCGAAATTTCTGGTCGCTTGCCTCACTACGGCGACGGCAGAATAGTATTTTCCTTTGGCGTCAACGACACTTACCTAGAAAACGGAAAAACTCGAGTCGCACTTGAACAATCAATGGAAAACCTCTGCTATATTCTCAAGTCTGCTAAAGAAATGTTCCCCGTTTTAATGGT